>NZ_BMDZ01000021.1 GCF_014636235.1 Tistrella bauzanensis | reverse complement strand
TACGATCCTCCGTCGTCTTCGCAAACCACAGAGAATCACAAGCCGCTGAAATCACTCAACATAATTTTCGGTTGGGCTCTTAGGGGTGGTGACCCCCAGCGCCGGGCGGGTGCTGCTGTTCGGCCGCGATGCCACCCGCGACCGCCGCCACGCTCTGCCGCGGATGAATTTCTCGTCGCCCTATGTCGATCTGCCGCACCGGCTGAGCGTGCGCCAGAACCTCGACACCTATGCCCGGCTGTATGGCATCCGCCGGCCCGGGCAGCGGGTGCGCGAGATTTCGGCGGCCTTCGACCTGGATGCGCTGCTCGACCGGCCGACCGGGCGGCTGTCGGCCGGGCAGAAGACCCGGGTGTCGCTGGCCAAGGCGATGCTGAACAGCCCGGATCTGCTGCTGCTCGACGAACCCACCGCCTCGCTCGACCCCGATACCGGCGACCGGCTGCGCGGGCTGCTGGAACGGTTCCGCGACCTTTCAGGCGCCGCCATCCTGCTGGCCAGCCACAATATGGGCGAGGTGGAGCGGCTGGCGCACCGGGTGCTGATGATGCGCGCCGGCCGGGTGGTCGATGACGGCACGCCGGCCGAGCTGCTGGCGCGCTATGGCCGGTCCAGCCTTGAGGACGTGTTTCTGGATGTCGCCCGCGCGGAGGATGCATGAATACGGAACGCATGGCGAAGCCCACCGCCGCCATGGAAGCGGCGCTTGGCCACACGCCCGAGCGGGTGAGCGGGGCGCATGCCTCGATGATGCGCATCCATGCCCTGACCCTGCGCCATCTGCGGCTGTTGTTCGGATCGTGGGCGCGGCTGCTGGAAATCGTCTACTGGCCGACGATGCAGATGCTGCTGTGGGGCCTGATCACCCTGTTCCTGGCCGCGCGGACCGACTGGCTGGCGCAGGCGGCCGGGGTGCTGCTCTCCGGATTGCTGCTGTGGGAGGTGCTGTTCCGGTCGCAACTGGGCATCAATCTGGCGCTGCTCGAAGAGATCTGGGCGCGCAATCTCGCCACCCTGTTCGTCAGCCCGATCCGACCGTGGGAGATGGTCACCGCGATGGTGTCGGTGGCGGCGATCCGGGTGATGATCGGCACGGGTGCCGCGGCGGTGCTGGCCTGGCCGCTGTATCATTTCAACCTGCTGGCGCTGGGCTGGTCGCTGCTGCCCTTTCTGGCGGCGCTGATGATCATGGGCTGGTCGATCGGGCTGATGGTCGCCGGCCTGCTGCTGCGGGTGGGGCTGGGCGCCGAGGGGCTGGCCTGGGCGGCGATCTTCGTGCTGCAGCCGATCTCGGGCATCTATTATCCGATCGAGGTGCTGCCCGAATGGTTGCAGCCGGTCGCCTGGGCGCTGCCCTCGGCGCATATCTTCGAAGGTATGCGTCAGGTGCTGATCGACGGCGCCACCCCCTGGCGGCATCTGGCGGCAGCCTTCGCGCTGGACGCGGTGCTGGCGGTGGTGGCCGGATGGACCTTTGCCCGGGCGATCCATGCCGCCCGCCGCGACGGGCGGCTGTTCGGGTCGGGGGAATGAGGCCCTGCTGGACTGAGGCCCGCCTGGACGGAGGCCCGCCTGGACTGAGGCATCGGGCATTCGTGAACACGCCATGAAAATTCTTGCAGTGACTTCGAAAAGATGCAGCAATTGCGGTCCTTGGGGCCATTCGAGATCACCAAGTCGCCATGGGGAGCGTGGCCGGTGATCCCTGTCCCGAGGGGGGCGAGGCCGAGGGAAGCCAGGGGAGGCTGTTCCTGATGACGACTGCATTTGGAAGACTTGCGACCGGCGGAGCATTTCTGGCGGGGCTGTGTATCATGGCGGCTCAGCCGTCGATGGCACGGGATCTGACCGTTGTGTCCTGGGGTGGCAATTATCAGGACGCACAGCGCGAGATATACTTCAAACCCTTCGCCGAAAAGACCGGCAAGCCGGTGCTGGACGAGTCGTGGGATGGCGGCTTTGGCGTGCTGCAATCGAAGGTGAAGGCCGGCGCGCCCAACTGGGATGTCGTGCAGGTCGAGGCCGAGGAACTGGCGCTGGGTTGCTCCGACGGGCTGTTCGAGACGATCGACTGGGCGAAGATGGGCGGCAAGGACAAGTACCTGCCCCAGTCCGGCAGCGAATGCGGCGTGGGTGCCATCGTCTGGTCGACCGCGATGGCCTATGACGCCGCCAAGCTGGCCGAAGGCCCGACATCCTGGGCCGATTTCTGGAATGTCGAGAAATTCCCCGGCAAGCGCGGTTTGCGCAAGGGCGCCAAATACACGCTGGAATTCGCCCTGCTCGCCGATGGCGTCGCCAAGGACGAGGTCTATGACGTGCTGTCGACGCCGGAAGGCGTGGATCGCGCCTTCAAGAAGCTGGATGAGTTGAGCCCCAACCTGGTCTGGTGGGAAGCTGGCGCCCAGCCGCTGCAATTGCTGGCTTCGGGCGAGGTGGCGATGACCTCGGCCTATAACGGCCGGATCACCGCGATCAACAAGAGCGAGGGCCGCCAGTTCAAGGTGGTCTGGCCGGGCAGCATCTATGCGATCGATAGCTGGGTGGTGCTGAAGGATGCCGAGAATGCGGCGGCGGGCCAGGATTACATCGCCTTCGCCAGCACGCCCGACAACATGATCAAGCTGCCGGCCGCCATCGCCTATGGCCTGCCCAACACCGAGGCGGCGGCCAGGGTCGACCCGCAATATGCCACCGACCTGCCGACGGCCGAGGCCAATATCGCCGAGGCCATCCCGCTCGACGTCGATTTCTGGATCGACAATTCCGAGGAACTGACTGGGCGCTTCAACGCCTGGCTGGCGCGCTGATCCGCCAGACCGCAGCCAATGTCGGCGCGAGGGGCGGGTGCTGACACCCGCCCGGCGCGACGTCGGCCCCCCGCACGATCGTCCGCCCGCCTCCGCCGCCTGATCACGAGGTTCCGTTGGAGGACGCCGTTGGCCAATCTTCGTATCCGATTCGACCGGATCAGCAAATCCTATGGCAATCTGCGGGTGGTCGACGATCTGTCGCTCGACATCGCCGAGGGTGAGTTCGTCAGCCTGCTGGGGCCATCGGGTTCGGGCAAGACCACTTTGCTGATGATGCTGGCCGGGTTCGAACAGCCGAGTTCCGGCGCGATCCTGATCGACGGCCAGCCGATCAACGACCTGCCGGCGCACCGGCGCGACATGGGCGTGGTCTTCCAGAGCTATGCCCTGTTCCCGCATATGACTGTGGCGGAGAACGTCGCCTTCCCGCTTCAGATGCGCGGCACCGGCCGGGCGGAGATCCGCGAGCGGGTGGCACGGGTGCTGGACATGGTGCAGTTGCAGACGCTGAGCGATCGCCGGCCGGCACAATTGTCGGGCGGCCAGCAGCAGCGGGTGGCGCTGGCCCGGGCCCTGGTGTTCGAGCCCCGGGTGGTGCTGATGGACGAGCCGCTGGGCGCGCTTGACAAGCAACTGCGCGAACAGATGCAGCTCGACATCCGCGCCCTGCATAACCGGCTGGGCCTGACCATCGTTTTCGTGACCCACGACCAGTCGGAAGCGCTGACCATGTCGGACCGGATCGCGGTGTTCAACCGCGGCCGGATCGCCCAGATCGGCAGCCCGCGCGCGATCTATGACGAGCCGCGCAGCCGTTTCGTCGCCGAATTCATCGGCGAGACCAATCTTGTCGAAGGCACGGTCGAGGCGGCCGGCGCCACCGAGGCGCGTATCGCCCTGGCGGCGGGCGGCCATGTGATGGCTGCGATCGCCGATCCGGTCTCGGCCGGCCAGCCGGTGCTGCTGTCGATCCGGCCCGAACGGATAGAGCTTGCCGACCAGCCGGCGCCAACCGGCAACACGCTTGCGGCACGGGTCACCGACTGCATCTATCAGGGCGACCATCTGCGGGTGCAGTTGGATGGCGGCGGCCACGGCTTCACGGTGCGCCTGGATCGCAAATCACGCGAATGGCAGCCGGGCGCGCAGGTCCATGCGACCTTCCAGCCGGCCGATTGCCGGGTGATCGCGCCATGAGCGGCCGGCGGCCGAAGATCGCCGGCGCCGGTCTGCTGATCGCGCCCCTGCTGCTGTTTCTGGCGGTATTCTTCGTCTGGCCGCTGGTGACGATGATGTCGCAGGCGGTGTCGGACCCGGCGGTGCTGCGCATCCTGCCGCGCACGGCGGAGGCCGCCGCCGGCTGGGACGGCCAGACGCCGCCGACGCCGGCCATGCAGGCGGCCATCGTCGCCGATCTGGCGGCCGCCACCGACACCCAGGCGGTGGGCGACATGGTCCGGCGGCTGAACAGCGCCCAATCGGGTTTCCGCACCCTGATGTCGAAGACCATCAGCGCTGTTCAGGACGGCAGGCTGACGGTGGCAGACGAGGCCACGGGTGGTACCGTGCCCGACCTTGCCGCCATCGACCGGCGCTGGGACCAGCCGCGCTACTGGCTGGCGATCACCGGCGCGCTCACGCCCTATACCGACCGCAATCTGCTGGCGGCCGTCGATCTGGTCCGCGATCCGGCGGGCGAGATCGTCTCGATGCCGGATGAAGCCTCGGCGAACCGGGTGATCATGCTGCGCACCTTCTGGATCGCGGCCCTTGTCACCCTGGCCTGCGCGGTGATCGGGTATCCTTACGCGATGCTGATCGCCGCCGCCGAGGGCTGGCGGCGCAACCTGCTGCTGGCGGCGGTGCTGCTGCCGCTGTGGACCTCGCTGCTGGTGCGCACGGCGGCGTGGTTCGTGATCCTGCAGGAAAACGGGTTGATCAACGACACGCTGCAAAGCCTGGGGCTGATCAGCGAACCGCTGCCGCTGATCTTCAACCGGCTGGGTGTGGTGATCGCGATGACCCATGTGCTGCTGCCATTCATGGTGCTGCCGATCTATAGCGTGCTGCTGTCGATTCCGAAGAATCTGGTGCCGGCGGCGCAATCGCTGGGCGCCAATCCGTTCAGGGCCTTCGTGAGGGTGGTGCTGCCGCTCAGCGCCCGGGGCCTGGCATCGGGTGCGCTGCTCGTGTTCATGACCGCCATCGGCTATTATATCACCCCGGCGCTGATCGGGGGCCCGAGCGACCAGATGATCAGCTCGGTCATCGCCTTCTATGCCACCGGCTCGGCCAATTGGGGCATGGCAGGGGCTCTGGGGCTGGTGCTGCTGGTGGTGACCATCCTGCTCTATGCCGTCTATGGCCGCCTGTCGGCCGAACAGCCGGGGAGGGCGTAAGGCCATGCCCGCACCGATCCGGTTCCTGTTCGCTGTGGCGGTGGTGGTGTTCCTGATCGCACCGCTGATCGCCATCCTGCCGCTGGCCTTCACCTCCAGCGTCTTCCTGTCATACCCGATCCCCGCCTTCTCGACCCGCTGGTTCGACGAACTGGTGACCGCGGCAGCGTGGCAGCGGTCGATCGTCAACAGCCTGATCATCGGCGGCGGCGCCACGCTGCTCGCAACCGTGCTCGGCACCGCCGCGTCGCTTGGCCTGCGCAACCGCCATCTGCCGCTGGCGGGAGTGGCGCGGACCCTGTTCCTGCTGCCGATGGTGGTGCCGGCGGTGGTGCTGGGGGTGGGCATGCAGGTGCTGTTCGTGCGGCTTGGCATCGCCAGCAGCTATATCGGCGTGATCATCGCCCATGCGGTGGTGGCGATGCCGTTCGTGGTGGTCAGCGTGACCGGCGCGCTGTCCGGCATCGATCGCCGGGTGGAACGCGCGGCTCAGAGCCTGGGCGCCACACCGCTGACGGTGTTCCGCCGGGTGACCTTGCCGCTGGCCCTGCCGGGGGTGCTGTCGGGGGCGGTGCTGGCCTTCGCCACCTCGCTGGATGAGGTGGTGCTGACCCTGTTCGTCGCCGGCCCCAATCAGCGCACCCTGGCCCGGCAGATGTTTTCGACCATCCGCGAGAACATCAGCCCGGCGATCGCCGCCGCCGCCTTCCTGTTCATCGTCGGCACGGTCGCGGTTGCCCTGATCCTGTTCCTGATGAAGCGGCGCGGCCCCGCCGCCGCGCGCTGACCGATCGAAAGCCAACTCTCATGACGCGGTTTTTCACGATGCAGACCGGTGACATGCCGCCGGAGGAGTCCGCTCCCAACCCGGACGCGGTGATCTCGGGCACGCCCCGGTTCAAACTCTGGGCGCTCGAAGACCTGGGCGACGGCGTCTCGGCCGGCATCTGGGAGGCGACCCCCGGCACATGGCGCTTCACCAGCGACCACTGGGAATATTGCCGTATCCTCGCCGGTCGCTCGGTGATCACCGAGGATGGCGGTAAGCCCCGCGAGGTGACCGCCGGCGACAGCTTCATCCTGCGCGCCGGCTTCACCGGGACATGGGCGGTGATCGAGACCACGCGCAAGGATTATGTGGCGCGGGATTGAGGGGACGGATTGCCTTCCACACAAAAAGACGCCGCCGCGACAATCTCCCCCAAGTTGTCGCGGCGGCCCCGGGCGTGGCTGGCGGTCAGTGGCTGATGACGCCGTAATAGAAGTCGTGGAGCTTGGTCCACATCTTCGATCCGGTCTCCACCACCTGCCGGCCTCGCCATTCGAAGTTCGGCGCCTCATGGGCGTATTTCACGATCAGATCCTTGGCGTGGGACGAGTGCTCGATATCGGCCTCGCCATGGACCAGGAACCATTCAAGCGCATGGTCGTCGAGCTGGAAGGTGGACCCGAGTGCGCGATACATCTTCATGGCACTTTCCGAGGTCTGGCTTTCGTTCACATAGATCGACAGGATGCCGTAGACGAAATGATTGTTGCGGCAATGGCCGACCAGATAGGTGACGAAATCCCAGACTTCCGGTGCCACCGGCGTCGCCTTGATTTCCGCGTCCGTGGCGCCCAACGCGATGGCGAAGCGCTTCATCAGGTTGTAATGGCTCTCGCTGCCATCGGCGATGTCGGTTTCCTCGGCGATCAGTTGTTCCATCTCGAAGGCGCGGACATCCTCGTACCAGGCATTGGCGTGGATGCCGCTGTAGCAGCTGTTCTGAAGATAGACCTGATGGTATTTCTGAATCGCCCAGCGCTTCATCTGCTCGCGCGTCACGCGTCCGGCTTCGATTTCGGTCACGAAGGAATGGCGGGAATACTTGTTGGCCTGGATGATACGGTCGAACTCTTCGAAGTAGTCGGACATCACTCATTTCCCCGATGGTCTGCTGCGACAGTCATATGCATCTGAAATGTAATATCAGATGCCGGTCCGGGACCGGAAGTCCGCGAGGCTTTGCTCGATGTATTCGTGGTTCACACCTTTGCGCCGGAACGTGAAATTGGTCAGATTGACGATGCTCGTCGCCAGTTTCTGATCATTCCGATACTTGGCGTCGCCCTTCTCGTGCCAGAAATCCACCCCCTCCAGAACCGGAGGCTGGACGTCGGCGAATGTATAGCGATTGCCGGTCGACGAGATGTTGCCCGACGAGCCGACCAGCAGCAGATCCTCGGCCAGCCCCTTTTCCACCAGCTTATCGACGAAGGCGCCGGTCCGGATGAAGGTGGCGACGGTGCCGTTCTCGCTGCACTGACGCCGGACATGGGGCGTCAGCCGGTTGAACAGGCGGCTGTCGGGGTTGAGCCGGTTGATGACCGCGAGCGTGGTCATCTCCGACACCTCGGCGATCCAGTCGAGCAGTCGCGGGTCCAGCGGGATCACCAGATCGCGCAGCACTTCAAGATTGCCGATGGTGATGCAGGGATTGGTGAGCGGCCTGCCCTTCACCTCGTACATCCGCCGGATCGAGCGTTCGGTATGGCCGATGAGCCCATAGCCGATATTCGCTTTCAGCAGGGTCAGGCCGCCGCCACGGATCACATCGAGCACATGCTCGACCTCGCCATCGTCGATGATCTCGTCGTCGGGTTCGCCAAGTGCTACCTGCATCGGTCTCACGCTCCTTGAATGTCATGGGCAGCCAACTGGCGGTAGAGCGCCACCAGATCGGCATTGTCGTTGAACCGCTCAGGGTCGGGGCTGCGCATCACCGCCTGATAGACCGCTTCCAGCTGGTCGGGCGCGAAGTTGATACCGGCCTCGGTCAGCCGTGACCGCAGCACCGCGCGCCCGGAATGGCGGCCGATCAGGATTCGGCGTTCCCGTCCGAAATCGGCGGGGTCCAGGTATTCGTAAGTGATCGGGTGGTTGAGCAGGCCATGCTGATGCAGGCCGGCGGCGGTGCCGAAGACGTAATCGCCCAGCACCGCCTTGTTGCGGCCAAGATCGACCGCCAGCGCCGCGGCGATGTCCTGGCCGGCTTCCGACATCAGGGCCAGATCGATGTCGTGGGCAAGGCAGGTGTGGTCGGGGCGATAGCGGATCGCGGTCGCGATCTCTTCCAGCGCCACCAGTCCGGCGCGTTCGCCCAGGCCGCCGATGGCGCCCATCACGCCGGTGGCACCGGCGCCGATGGCCGCCAGCGCATTGGCGGTGGCCAGCCCCAGATCATCGGCGGGGGCGGCGATCACCGCGACGTCGGGGCCGGCGAGGCTGCGCAGCACCGCCACCGCGGCCGCGGTTTCGACCGGCAGCATCCGGCCGGTGGTATCGGCCAGGATCAGGCTGCGGGCGCCGTTCAGCAAGGCCGCCTGGACCATGGCCCGCAGGCGGTCGGGGGCGGCCGTGGCCAGGGCGGCGAAGACGACATGCACCTGTGCGATCCCGCGCAGCACGGCAACGGCGCGGCCAAGCCCGCCCACCGGATCGGCAGCACCCGCCACGCCCCGATCGAGGGCTGGATCGGTGCTGCATTCCACCAATGCATCGACCGGCGGGTCGCCGGCTGTGGCGGTGGCGGCGGCGTCGCGAAGAATGCCGGCCAGGGCTTCGGCATCCTCAGGGGCCGTGGCGCAGATGCGGATGATCTGCCGGCATATCCCGCGGCTTTCGGCCAGCAGCGCGCGATCGGCCGGGCGCACCGCCGGATAGCCGATCACGGCGGCATGGACGCCAAGCCGGTCCAGGCGGACCAGAACCTGCTGGCGGCATTGTGTCGATGCCATCGCACCCCGGCCATCGGCCAGCGCGGCATCGACCAGCCAGGCATCGCGCATCCGCGACGCCTGGGGAAGATCGTGATGCATGTCGTCCACCCCTGCCCGGGCGTGTTTGATCATGAGCGGCGGCTGCCCGCCGCGATCATGTCCAAGATCCTCGCCCACCGTGGTCAAGCCCACCTTGTGCCGCGCGTCCTGCGCTATCGGCGCCGGGGCCGATCCGCTGGGTTCCGTCCGGCTGTCCCGCCGCGACACCGTGATGCCGGCCATGGTTGATCCATGGTCCGTGCATGGCTGCCCTGGTGTCGCGGGCGGTTTCAGGCATGTCTGTCCAGCCACCGAACCCCCACGGGATCGGCTGCCGTCATGCGCTTCTACGGCTCCGTTCGCATCGTATATGGTATATTAGTTGATCTGATTTTCTATAGATCAACCTAAAGCATCGTTATCTAAACGGCAAGCGCTTTGCTCAACCTGGACGCGTGGATCTGCCGGAGGCATATCGTATCGCGAAACCACAATCGCTATAGTTGCTCAGATAGGGTATATCATCATTATTTCGCGTATAAAATGATCGTAAAAATTGACAATGCCATTTATGGCAATCATTTTTGGTTGGAGTGAGCCACGGATATTCGCGCATAAGGTGATATGTCCGAGCCGTTTCAATATGTGAGACGGATACCGGGGTGTCACGCGGTACAAGCCCGGCATCAAGCGAGGCGGAGCAGTCCGATGACCTATCAGTCCGTTCCGAACCAGGAACAGCGCGGCGCCTTTGCGTCCGCCGAAAAGAAGCACCCGTTCATCGATGCGGATTCACATATCGAGGATCATGACGGAATTTTTGAACATCTCGACCGCGCATTCTGGCACCGGCGGCCGAAGATCGTCCATATCGGCGACATGATCGCACACCGCACCCAGCGCAACTATGCCTGGCTGATCGATGGCGAGATGCGCCCCAAGATGCAGGGCTATCAGGCATCGTGCCATGCCAGCCCGATCACCACCGATTACGCGCGGCTGAAACCGGTCAGCACCGCCATTCAGGGCATTCTGGACATCGACGCCTATTGCGCCAAGATGGACGAGATCCAGCTGGACGTGGCGACGATCTATTCGACGCTGTTCCTGCAGCCGCTGACCCGCGATCCACTGTTCGAGGATGCGCTGATGCGCGCCTATAACAGCCATATGGCGGAAACCTGCGGTCAACGGCCCGACCGCCTGAAATGGGCGGCACTGCTGCCGATGCGCCTGCCGCATCTGGCGGTGAAGGAAGTTCATCGTGCCAAGGCGCTGGGCGCCAGCAGCCTGATGGTGCTGGGCACGGTGGGGTCGGTGCTGCTGCACGACCGACGCTTCGACCCGGTCTGGGCCGCGGCCGAAGAGGTGGGCCTGCCGGTCTGCGTGCATGTCGGCTGGGCGCATGACGGCATCGGCGAGGGGCTGGACAGCCCGGCCGCGGCTTTCATCCTGAATTTCGAGCTGACCATCGTGTTCGGCTTCTTCAGCTTCCTGGGCGGCGGCATCCTCGACCGCTTTAAATCGCTGAAGGTGGGCTTCCTGGAAGGGGGCGCGAGCTGGTTCCCGACGGTGATGGACCGGATGGACAAGTGGCGGGTGACGCCCGCGGCCGAGGTCTGGCCGGCCGAGAAGTCACCGATGGAATATATCCGCGAGCGTGAGATCTATTTCACAGTCGAGGGTGACGAGGCCAACCTGGCCGATTTCACCAATCTGATCGGTCCCAACCGCATCCTGGGGGCCGCAGACTTTCCGCATACCCATTATGCCGGCGGCAAGCTGGGCGAGGCGTTCAGTTCGATCCGCGAGCGCGACGACGTGCCCGACGATCAGAAAGACCTGATCTTCGGCCCGAATGCGATGCGCTTCTATGGCTTCAAGCCCGAGGACGTGTATTTCGGCAAGGCCGGCGCTGCCGCGCGCTGATCTGCCTGGCCGCCCCATCGCAGCCTGACCGTCACATCGCCGGCTGATCGATCGAAACCCCGCCATGCCGGCCATTGCCGGGGTGGCGGGGTTTGTCGTGGTCAGGCGGCGGCCGGTGGCCGGCCCGGTGTCGGCGCTGCAGCGTCGAGCGGCGGGCGGATATCGGTCGGCGCCGGAGCCTCGGCACCTGATGACGGGTCGGGGCGGGATGAGGAAGCCGGGCGGGATGAGGAGGCCGGGCGGGATGAGGAGGCCGGGCGGGATGAGGAGGCCGGGCGGGATGATGAGGCCGGGTTGGACGACGGGGCGGGGTGACCGGTGGTGCCGGCCGCCGCCGACACCGGCGCGCGGCCGGTGGCAACCGCCGCCGCTGCCGGATGACGCCAGGCGACCGTGTCGAAGCTGCCGCAATGGTCGCAGACCGCCTCCCAGCGCCGGTGCATGGTGCCGCAACTGCTGCACAGCCAGCCGGGCGCCGGGCGGGCATCGGCGGCGCGCTGCCAGGCCTGGGCGGCGGATTGCCAGTCGCCCTCGGCCTCGGCGGCGCGGGCGGCGACGCGCTCGGCGCGGGTGTCACGATCGGCGACCGCGATCTTGTTGGCGGCATCGCGTGCCACGCCAAGAATGCCGGCATCCAGCGCGGTTTCCGCCACCAGCAGCCGGCTTTCCGGCAGATTGGGGGCGATCTGGGCAAGATCCCGGGCCCGCTTCGCCCGGTCGGTGGCGTTGCTTTCCGTGCCCAGCAGGTCGACATACAGCCGGCCCAGCTGAGGATGTGCCGCGGCGGCCCAGTTCTGTTCGATCATCTTGCGGGCATTGGGCAGCTTGCCGGCGGCGATCGCCACCTCGACCTGAGTGATCGCGGCTTCCGGGCGCTCGGGCGCCAGCCGGATGGCGGCGCGCGCCCGGTTCATCGCGTCGTCATGGGCGCCGGCGGCGCTTTCGGCCCGGGCCCGTTCAATCTCCAGGGCCGCCTGCCGGCGGCGCGACTGCTCGCGGTCGAGATGCTTGTGACGCTCAAGGGCGGTCAGCGCCGCCTCGGCTTCGGCCCAGTCGCCCTCGTCCAGCTTCACCTCGAACACCGTCTCAAGCGCCCAGCGCGTGCCGGGGCGCTTTGCCAGCGCGTCCCGCGCGCGCGCCACGGCGGCGGTGCCATCGCCCTGCCGACGGGCCAGCGCGGCCAGACCGCGCAGGCCCAGTTCGGCGGTTTCCTCATGCTCCAGCATCCGCGTCCAGCGACGGGTGGCCTCGGTCGGGTCTTCGGCCAGCTGGGCCGATTGCGCGGCCAGCATATCGGCCAGCGGCTGGGCATCGAGCAGTCGTTCGGCGCGGGCCGACATGCGACGGGCATCGCGCGCATCGCCGGCGGCCACGGCGGCCAGCCCCTGGGTCATCGCCTTCAGTCCGCGCTGGCGGCGGCGCTCGGCGCGCCGGCGCATATAGCTGCGCGGGCCGGTGACCACCGAGGCCACCAGCCGCCAGACCAGCGCCAGCGCCACCAGCGCCAGCAGGGTCACCGCCAGGGCCACCGCGACGGTGGTATCGATCCGCCAGCCCAGCCAGTCGAGGGTCAAGGTGCCCGGATGATCGGCTACCCACGCGCCTGCAAGGCTGAGGACGATGATGACCAGTACCAGCAGAACCACACGGATCATTGAGCGGCCTCACCATGGCTGTTGGTGTCGGCACCGGATGCCGGTTCGGAAGAGGGGGTGGATGCGGGCGGCGGGGCCGCTTCGGACGAAGCGGGTTCGGCGGCGGGCTCTTCGGGCGCAGCCTCGGGAGCGGCGGGCATGGACGCAGTTTCACGTGCCCCCGCCTCGAAGCTCTCGGACACGGCGTCGCCCAGGGCGGCGGCGGCGGCTTCCGCCTCCACCCGGGCGCGGGCGGCGTCGAGCCAGCCCCGGGCGCGCTCCTGCGCCGCGGGCGGCAGGTCGCCGGACCGGGCGATGGCGCCTTGCAGGTCGCCGGCGGCGATGCGCCGTTCCATCGCGGCCAGGGTCAGATCGGCCTCGGCCGCGGCATCGCTGCCGCTGGCGGCCTGCTGGCCGGTGCGGCGCACCGTGACCAGCCCGCGCAGTTCCGACAGCACGCCGCCCACCACGTCGTCCGCGGCAGGGCGGGTCTCGGCCGCCTGCAGGATGTCGGGCACCAGCGCCTTGAAGCGGCTTGCCAGATCGGCGCGGGTGGCGACACCCGCCGCCGCCATCGGCATCAGCCGGTCAACGGCATCGATGATCGCCGGATTGCCGCGGCCAAGGGCGCGGATCGCGCCCAGCGGCCCCTCGAAGGCGCGCCCGGCATCGAGTGCGTCCGATAGCTGGGCATCGGCCAGGGCCAGCGCGGTCAGGCGCATGGCATCGGCGGTGGGCGTGTCGGCCAGCCGGCTTTCGGCCAGGGCGGCGCGGTCCGACAGATTGCGGGTGGCGCCCTCAACCGTGGCCAGCCGGTTCTCGACCGGTCCGATCCGGGCGGCGGTGTCGGCGGTGCGGCTGAGCTCGGCCTCAAGGCGCTGCACGGTCTGGGTCAGCGCCTCCATGCGTGCGGTGGCATCTTCCAGCGCCGCGACCCGCTCGGCCAGCCGGTCGCCGTTCAGCGACTGAAGCCCGCTCTCCACAGCGCCGAGCCGCTGTTCCAGCGCGGCCGTGTCGGGCGGCCCCTGGTCGAGCCGCTGTTCAAGCGCGCTGATCCGGTCGCCCAGCGCCGGCTCCACGCCCGCCGGGGCGGCATCGATCAGCCCGCGCACCCGCTCGGGGGCGGCGGTGACCATAACGCCCGCGATCACCACCAGCATCAGCGCCAGAACCGATACACCCAGCGCCGCGCGGCCGGCACCGCTGTGCCGGGCCGGGCCGCCGCCCGGCTGCGGCGTCACCAGCCGGCCGGCTGGCTGTGCGGCCGCCGGCTGGGTGTCAGCCGGCGGGGACAGGTCGGCCTCGGTCTTGCCAGTCGTGGTCTTACCAGTCGTGGTCTTGCCAGCCGGGGCCTTGCCGGTCGTCGTCTTGTCACTCGTGGCCTTATCGGTCGTGGCGCTGTCTGGCCGGGATGCGCCCGTGGGCGGCACGCTCGCCGTCGGCCGGGAGGTTGCGGGTGACGTCGTGGCCGGTGAGGAGGCACCACCATCGGCACCGGTTCCGGGAGCACTGGATGCGGACGCGGATGCGTCGGCGGCGGGGGACAGGTCCCCGGCGATCGGACCCTGGGTCACGGCTGCGGCCTTGGCAGCCTCGGCGTCTTTGGCATCTGTCTTCGCGGCATCGCTGCCGGTCTTTCCCGGTTTCGGCGTCCGGCTGTCGGTCATCGGGCGGTCTCCGTCTGGTCGGCATCCCCCGCCGAGGCGGTCGGCTTGCACCCTTTGTCGCGCATCGGGCACGTCGAGGCAAGCCGCGTGGCCTCAACCACGCGGCTCCCCCTTCCGGTTCCGATGTGCCGTCGTGAATTCTTGCACAGATGAAGATCTCTGGCGCAGGTGGAGGTCTCTGGCGCAGGTGGAGGGGGCCGCGCCCTATCCCCGGCCCGCCGGATCATGGGCCGGCTCGTGGCCGGGGGGTGGCGTGCCGTTCGGGCCGGCATGGTCGATCAGCGCCAGCATCGCCTCGCCGGCGGGTTCGGCCGCGATCAGCAGCCGCCGCCAGGGCAGGCCCGCCGCCATCTCGGCCACGGCCGGGCTGAGGCACAGGGCGTCGATGCGGGTGAAACGGCTGGCGATGCCGATCCGTTCGATCTCGTCGAGGAACAGCCGCGCGGTGCGGGGCGAGAACAGCATCACCGCCGGGATCTGCCCATGCGCCAGCCCGTCGGCCACCGGCGGCGGCAACTCGCCGATCGCGGCGGCGTCATAGCCCACCCGACGCTCGACCAGGAAGCCCAGTGCCGCCAGCCGCTCACCCAGCCGGCCGGTGACCACGCTGCCGGCGATATGGGCAAGCGGCCCTTCCGCCGGGTTATAGCGCTGGGCGCACAGCTCGGTCAGCCGGTCGGCATCGCCACCGGCCACGTCGATGCGGGTGAAGCCGGCGCGGCGCGCGGCCTCGGCCGTGGCGCGGCCGACGGTGGCGAGCTTCAGATCGCGACGATCGGTGGCGCGGGCCAGCGATCGGGCGCCGTTGGCGCTGGTCAGCAGCACGCGCTGCGCGCGATCGAGCACCCGTTCCAGATCGGGGATCGGGCGATAGCGCACGGTCATCAACGGCGCGATCATGGCCTGATGGCCCATGCGGTGCAGCTGCTCCGCAAGGTGCTGCGCGTCGTCGATCGGTCGGGTCACCAGAATGCGCATGACGGGATCGGAGGCTCCGTTACGGATGGGCCAGGCTGTGGGGGCGGCGGTTGCCGGTCAGGCGGGGCCGCTGCCCGGCACCCACTGGCCGGTCACGCCCGCGGCCCAGCGGGCGATATCGTCGCCGGCACGGTCGCGCAGGGCTTGCCCCACGCGTCGGCCGAGCGCCTGGGCGGCGGCGGTGTCGCCCCGCCCGACCGTGGCGGTCAGGTGTTCTTCAAGCAGGGTGGCGCCATCGGGGCTGGCGACCCGGCCGGTCAGAGTTATCGTGCCGGCGGCCTCGTCCGATGCCGGCCGCACAGCCAGCGCCGCGATCGGCGTGCGGCAGGAACCATCGAGCACCGCCAGCAGGCCGCGCTCGGCCTCAACCGCGATCGCGGTTTCCGGATCGTTCAGTGCCCGCACCCACCCGGCCGTGCGATCATCGGCCGCGCGGCATTCGATGCCGATGGCGCCCTGGGCGACCGCCGGCAGCATCACCGCCGGGTCGATCGGGCTGCGGACGACCTCGGTCAGCTTCAGGCGGTTCAGGCCGGCCATGGCCAGCAGGGTGGCGTCCATCCGCCCCTCGCGCAGTCGTTCCAGCCGGGTCTGGACATTGCCGCGCACCGGCACGACGACAAGATCCGGGCGGGCGGCCAGAAGCTGGGCCTGGCGGCGCAGGCTGGCGGTGCCGACCACGGCGCCGGCGGGAAGGTCGTCGAGGGTGGCGGCGGTCAGCGACAGAAAGGCATCGCGCGGGTCTTCACGCGGCAGCAGCGCGCCGATGATCAGCCCCGGCGGCAGCTCGGTCGGCATGTCCTTCATGGAATGCACCGCCAGATCGATGGCGCCGCTGATCAGCGCTTCCTCGATCTCTTTGGTGAACAGGCCTTTGCCGCCCAGTTCCACGAGGGTGCGGTCCTGCACCCGGTCGCCCGTGGTGCGGATGACGACGACCTCGACCGCACCCGTGCGGGCGAGGTCGGGATCGATGGCGGCCAGCCGGCCGCGCACCTCGTTCGCCTGTGCAAGGGCGAGCGGGCTGCCGCGGGTGCCGATACGGAGAAGCGGATGCGTGACCATGACGGGCCTGTGTTAGTGCCTGAATTGCGGTTTGGGAAGTGGTAATCGGCGCCGGGAGCCGCTACCTCTTGCCGCGGATGACCGGCCATGACCGGCCGACATTGCGGGAAACCTGCCTGATGACCGCCCGGACCGCCACATATACCGTTGGGAATGCCGTCGGAGAGACCAGTTCCGCCCCGTCGATGCGGCCGCTGATCTGCCTTGGGATCGAGAGCAGCTGCGACGAGACCGCCGCCGCGGTGGTGGTGTCGGACCCGGCCGCGCGCGCCGGCGAGGGCCGGCCGCTGGGCCATATCCGCGCCCATCTGGTGCTGTCGCAGATCGACGAACACAAGGGTTTCGGCGGCGTGGTGCCCGAAATCGCCGCCCGCGCCCATATCGACCATCTGGACCGGCTGGTGGCGGCGACGATGGCGGAGGCGGGGATGACGCTGGGCGGGCTGGATGCGATCGCGGTCACCAGCGGCCCCGGGCTGATCGGCGGCGTGATGGTGGGGCTGATGACCGCCAAGGGCCTGGCGCTGGGGGCGGGGGTGCCGCTGATCGGCATCAACCATCTGGAGGCCCATGCCCTGACCGCGCGGCTGACCGACGGAGTCGATTTTCCGTTCCTGCTGCTGCTGGTATCGGGTGGGCACTGCCTGATCGCCGAGGTCACCGGCCATGGCCGCTATCGCCGCCTGGGCGCCACCATCGACGATGCGGTGGGCGAGGCCTTCGACAAGACCGCGCGACTGCTGGGGCTGGGCTATCCGGGCGGGCCGGCGGTGGAGCGGGCGGCCGCGACCGGCGATCCGGCGCGCTTCGCCTTTCCCCGGCCGATGATCGGCCGGCCGGACTGCGATTTCTCGTTCTCGGGGCTGAAGACCGCGATCCGCCAGGAGGCGCAGCGCCTGAAGGTGCTGTCGCATCAGGATGTGGCCGATCTGGCGGCGAGCTTTCAGGCGGCGGTGGCCGACAGCATCGCCGACCGGGTGGGCCGCGCGGCGAAAGCCTTTGTCGCCGGTCATGGCCGCGGCGGAGCGTTGGTGGTGGCGGGCGGGGTGGCCGCCAACGCCGCGCTGCGCGCCCGGCTGGCCGGCGTGGCCGGCACCCATGGCCTGCATCTGGTGGCGCCGCCGATCCGGCTGTGCACCGATAACGGCGCGATGATCGCCTGGGCGGGGATCGAGCGGCTGATGCAGGGGCCGGTGGATGCCGGCCAGGGGCTGGATCTGGTGGCGCGGGCGCGCTGGCCGCTGGACCCCGATGCCGAACAGGTCGCGGCCGGTGGGCGCGGCCGGCATCGCGGCTGATCAACCACGGTTGATGCGCCGATGCAGTTCTATCGCCCCGGCTGTGACCTTTCGGGATAGGGTTAAGACTATCTTAACCTTGTCCGGGATTTCCGATGCCGCATCTCACTCCCCTTCGCGCGGCCGCACAGCGCGTGGCCATGGTCAGCGGTCTGACGGCGATCGCAGCCCTTGGCGCCTGCGCCCAGCAGACCGGATCGCAGCCCTTGAGCGGCGGTTCCGCGCCCACGGTTTCTGCGACGGCGCCGGCGGCGGGTGCCGCGCGCGTGCCGGTGATGATCAGCGTGGTGCATGGCGGCCAGCCGGTCAGCGGCGCCACCTGCCTGATCGGCAATGATCGCGGACAGGTGCGGGTGACGCCGCCGGCGGTGGCCGAGGTACCGGTTTCGGCGGCGCCATTACGGGTGGCATGCAGCGCCGCCGGCCTGGTTCAGGCATCAACCCTGGTTCTGGCACCGGGGCCCGCCAGCGACACCGTCTTGGCGGCACCGCTGCTGGCCTGGGGGCCGCAGCCGGCATCGGCCGCCACCACGACGGCCGCCACGGGCTATCCCGGACAGGTGATCGTGCCGCTGGCGCGCCTCGACGCGGTCGCCGCCGCTGCCCAACGCGGGTCCAGCCTGATCGATGCGGGCTTCGCCGCCGCCGACAGCGATGGCGACGGCCGGGTCAGCCGCGCCGAATACGACACCGCCCTGGCCACCCTGGCCGGCGCCGGCCTGACCCCGCCAGCCACCGCCTTCACCGGCGCCGACAGCGATGGCGATGGCAGCCTGACGCTGACGGAGGCGCGGGTGCTGGGCCGGTGACGGTCAGCATCGGGTATGAGCCAGAATGACGGGACTCAGTCGCGACATCATAGGTCTGGCGGTTTCGGACTCGGGCGCAAACGGCCGCGCGAAGGCTGACGGCCACACCCCGTCAGCGCGGCGCGGCCGTGTCCGTGACGGCGGGGGGCGATGGCGGGGCGACTGATGATGGCGGGGCAAGCCGGGGCGCCGGGGTCGCGACGTATTCGGTCCAGCCCAGCCGCAGCGACAGGGCCAGGCAGGTGCAGACCAGCAGGGGCTTCACGATGCTGGTGCCCCGGGCGATGACCAGACGGGCGCCCACTTGCGCGCCGATCATGGCGCCGGCGGCCATGGTGATGCCGATGATCAGATCGATATGGCCGCCGATCGCGAACACGATCAAGGCCGAGAGGTTGCTGGTCAGGTTCAGCAGCTTGGTTTCGGCGACCGCGCGGCGCATGCCGCGGCCGTCCAGCGCCACCAGCGCCAGCATGAAGAACGATCCGGTACCGGGGCCGAAGAAGCCGTCATAAAAGCCGATCGCCGGGGCCACGATGAAGCCGGTCACCCAGCCCGGCACCCGCGCCTCGGCATCGATGTCGCCGACCCGGGGCGAGAGCAGGAAATACAGCGCCATCAGCACCAGCAGCACCGGCAGGATCCGCGACAGCGCCGATGGGTCGATCATCTGCACCGCCACCGATCCGGCGGCGGCGCCGGCCAGCACGGTCACCATCCGCAAACCCACATCGCGCAGCCGGATCTGGCCCGAGCGCAGATAGGTGATGGCGGCGGTGGCGGTGCCGACACTGGATTGCAGCTTGTTGGTGGCGATGGCCGCCGCCGGCGGCACGCCGGCCGCCAGCATCGCCGGCAGGGTCACCAGCCCGCCGCCGCCGGCAATGGCGTCGATCGCGGCCGCGAGGATGGCGGCCCCGAACAGGGCGAGCAGCAGCTCGGGCCCGATCGGATGGGACAGGATGGCGGCGACGATATCCATGGGGGGCGCGATGGTCCGGAGAGCGGGGGCGGGGCGGGCGAGGGGGGGCGGGCGAGCCCCCCTTCCTACGCCCACCGGCGCGCGGCGTCATCCGCTTTCAGTCGGCCAGGGCGGCGGCCTTCAGCGCGGCCCGGCGGAGCTTGCCATTGGCGGTTTTGGGCAGGGCATCGCGGAACTCGATCAGGCGCGGATATTTATAGGGTGCCAGCGTCTGCTTGACGTGATCCTGAAGCACCTTGACCAGGGCCGCATCGCCGATGATGCCCGCCGCCGGCACCACCACCGCCTTGACGATCTGGCCACGATCGGCATCGGGCCAGCCGATCACCGCGCATTCGGCGACGGCGTCGTGGCGATAGAGCGCCGCCTCGATCTCAGGGGCCGCGATATTATAGCCGCTGGAGACGATCATGTCGTCGCTGCGCCCGACATACCAGTAATAGCCGGCGGCATCGCGGCGATAGATGTCGCCGGTGACGTTCCAGCCCCGGACCACATAATCGCGCTGGCGCGGATCGGCGAGATAGCGGCAGCCGGTGGGGCCGCGCACCGCCAGACGACCCTCTCCGGGACCGTCGATCATATCGCCTGACGGATCGAGCAGGCAGGCCTCGTAACCCGGCACCGGCCGGCCGGTGGCGCCGGGCACGATGTCGCGGCCGGCGGCGGAGAGCACGATGTGGATCATCTCGGTGGTGCCGAGGCCGTTGACGATGGCGGCGCCGGTGGCCTGGCGCCAGGCATGCCATGTTTCCTCCGGCAGATGCTCGCCGGCCGAGACGAACAGCCGCACGCTGGCAAGGTCGATCTGGTCGAGGGTCTGAAGCAAAGCCCGATAGGCGGTGGGCGAGGTGAAGACATGGCTGGCGCGGTGATCGGCGATCGCCCGCGCCAGGGCGGCCGGCGTGGAATGCTCCGGCAGGGCCACCGCGCAGCCGGCGCTGAGCGGGAAGGCGAGCAGGGCGCCCAGACCGAAGGTGAAGGCGATCGGCGGCGTGCCGCAGAACACGGCCGGGCGTTCGACCTTCAGGATATGGCGGGCGAAGGTGTCGCACATCGCCAGCACGTCGCGATGGAAATGCGCCGCCGCCTTGGGGCTGCCGGTGGTGCCTGAGGTGAAGGCGATCAGGCAGACATCGTCCTGGGCGGTGGCGACCGGCTGAAAATCCGGATCGGCACGCTGCATCAGGGCGGCCAGCGGGTCATCGTCGCCGCCATAGACCGCGATCGCCCGCAACGACCCGGCGGTGGTGCAATGGCGCGCATCCTCAAGCGCCCCGACCAGCCCGTCTTCGCAGATCGCGAGCTGAATCCGCGCCTTGTCGATGACCGGCGCCAGTTCCATGGCGCGCAGCATCGGCATGGTGGTGACGGCAACACCGCCGGCCTTGATCACCGCCAGCCAGGCCGCGAACAGCATCGGCGTGTTGGCGCCGCGCAGCAGCACCCGTTCCCCCGGCACCAGCCGGTAATGATCGACCAGCACCCCTGCAAGCTGATTCGAGCAGGTGTCGAGCATCCGGAATGTCCAGCATGCCGCGCCCCAGAAGATCGCCGGTTCGTCGGGGTCGCTCAACGCCCGCGCCCGGGCCAGCAGCGCCGCCGCGGCATTCAGCCGGTCGGGATAGTGAAGCTCCGGGCGGTCGAAGATCAGGTCCGGCCACTCATCCGGCGGCGGTAGGTTGTCACGGGTGAAAGTGTCGCGATGCGCCGACGGCCGTATCATGTGTGTCACTCCCTCGTCTTCCCCGTGATATACTTTAAGCCTAAATTATAGTCGGTCAAGCGAGGGAAAGGGCGCACGGCAATCCCGGCGGAATATGTCAACCATGTGGTCAAAAACCATCGATGGCATGGCGAGGGCATCGCGGAAATCCGCCGGAGAGCGCCCTTGACATCTATCGGCGGGGCGATAATGTAATTTAAGCTTAAAATAATTTCAGCCTCACGAACACGAGCAAGGACGGGTGCGAGATGCGCATTGCATGCCTCGGCGGCGGGCCGGCCGGCCTCTATTTCGCGATATCGATGAAGCTGCGCAACCCGGCCCACGACATCGAGATCATCGAGCGCAACCGTGCCGGCGACACCTTCGGCTGGGGCGTGGTGTTCTCGGATCAGACGGTGGACAATCTGCGGGCCAACGACCCGGTCAGCGCCGAGGCGATCATCGGCAGTTTCGCGTCGTGGGAGGATATCGTGGTGCGGTTCCGCGGCGAGGCGATCCGCTCGACCGGCCATGGCTTCATCGGCATCGGCCGCAAGCGCCTGTTGGCGATTCTGCAGGACCGCGCCCGGGAGCTGGGCGTGCGGATGTCGTTCGAAACCGAATTCGACGCCGATCTCGACGCCTTCGCCGGGTTCGACCTGATCGTGGCCGCCGACGGCATCAACAGCAAGCTCCGCACCCGCTTCGCCGACCGCTTCGGGGTCGATATCCAGACCCGGGCCAACAAGTATATCTGGCTGGGCACCGAGCGGCGGTTCGATGCTTTTCGAGTTCATCTTCGAAGAAACGCCCGCCGGGCTGATCTGGGCACATGCCTATCGGTTCGAGGATGGGCGCTCGACCTTCATCGTCGAGTGTTCCGAAGACACATGGCGCGGCCTCGGCTTCGACAAGATGGGCCAGGACGAGACCTGCCGGGCCTGCGAGGCGATCTTCAGCGATCATCTGGACGGCCACCCTCTGTCGACCAATGCGAAACATCTGCGCGGCTCGGCCTGGCTCAATTTCAACCGCATCCTGTGCGCGCGCTGGACCATGGGCAATCTGGTGCTGCTGGGCGATGCGGCGCATACCGCCCATTTCTCGATCGGATCGGGCACCAAGCTTGCGATCGAGGATGCGATCAAGCTGGCCGAGGTGCTGAATGCCGGCGCGGCCGGTGGTGATACCGCCGGCTGGCTGCCGGCCGCCCTGCAGGACTACGAGGACGTCCGCCAGGTCGAGGTGCTGAAATTGCAGAACGCCGCGCGCAACTCGACCGAGTGGTTCGAGACGCTGCGCCGCTATCAGCATTTCGATCCCCTTCAGTTCACCTATGCGCTGCTGACCCGCAGCCAGCGGGTCGCCCACGAGAACCTGCGGCTGCGCGATCCGGCGTGGCTGGCCGAGGTGGAACGGCGGTTCGCCACACGCGCCGCCGCCGCCGTGGCACCGGGCGATGCGCCGGCCACAGCCGTTGAGACGCCGACCCCGCCACCTCTGTTCACGCCGTTCAGGCTGCGGGGGCTGACCCTGGCCAACCGGGTGGTGGTGTCGCCGGTGCTGACCTATGGCGCCGGCCCGGATGGCGCGCCGGATGATGTTCATCTGGTCCATTACGGCGCCCGCGCCCTGGGTGGCGCCGGGCTGGTGATGACCGAGATGACCGCGGTCAGTGCCGGTGGCCGGATCACCCCCCATTGCCTGGGGCTGTATGGCGATGCCCAGATGCCGGGCTGGCGGCGGCTGGTGGATTTCGTCCACAACAAAAGTGCGGCCAGGATCGGCATTCAGCTTGGTCATGCCGGTGCGCGTGGGGCCGTGACGCCGGATGACGCGCCGCTGCAGACAGGTGACGACTGGCCGCTGATCACGGCCCCGGCCCTGGCGCGGATCCCGGCCGGCCAGGTGCCGGCGGCGATGACCCTGGCCGATATGGATGCGGTGCGTGATGATGTCGTTGCCGCCACCCGCCGCGCCGACGAACTGGGCGTGGACCTGATCGAGATCCAGGCCGGCCATGGCTATCTGCTGTCGGGCTTCATCACCCCGCTGATGAACCGACGCGAGGATGATTTCGGCGGCACGCCGGGCAACCGGCTGCGGTTTCCGCTGGCGGTGGTGGCGGCGGTGCGCGCGGCCTGGCCCGAACACAAGCCGCTGGCGGTGCGGATTTCGGCCAGCGACTGGATGGGCGATGCCGGCATCACCCCCGATGACGCGGTGCTGATCGCCCGGGCCCTGACCGCCGTCGGCGTGGATCTGATCGACGTATCGTCGGGCGAGACCAGCGCCGAGGCGCGGCCGGTGTTCGGCCGGTTGTACCAGGCCCCCTTCGCCGACCAGATCCGCAACGAGGCGGGCTGCGCGGTGATGGCGGTGGGCAATATCTATGAAGCCGATCAGGTCAATGCGATCCTGGCCGCCGGCCGCGCCGATCTGGTGGCGCTGGGCCGGCCGCATCTGATCGACCCGATGTGGACCTTGCGCGCCGCCGCCGAACTCGGCTATCGGGGCGGGCACACGCCACCCGCCTATCAGACGGGCCAGGCGCAACTGGCGCGCAATCTGGCGCGGGCGCAGGAGATTGCCAGCCTGTAGGGGGCCTATCTATATATGCGCCGGCTTATATACCCCGGCGATATGGACCCAGGCCAGGCAGGATGGTCCGGCGGGCTTTGGATTCGAACGATCATGAGGGCATTGTGCAGGACAAATACGCGGGCGACCCCTCGGGCGCGCTGAGTGTCAGGCTCTGGCTTCGCCTCCTGACCTGTTCGACCGTTATCGAAAAGCGGCTGCGGCGGCGGTTCGTCGACGAGTTCGACACCACCCTGCCGCGTTTCGACGTGATGGCGGCGCTGTATCGTCATCCCGACGGCATCACCATGGGCGAGCTGTCGCGGGCGCTGCTGGTATCGAACGGCAATGTCACCGCCCTGGTCCGGCAGTTGCAGGACCAGGGCCATGCCCGGATCGCGCCGTCGCCCGATGACCGGCGTGCCTCGATCGTCTGCCTGACGCCCGACGGCATGGCCCGGTTCACGGTGCTGGCCGAGGCGCATCACGGCTGGATCGCCGAGGTCTTTTCCGGTATTCCCCCGGCGCAGCAGGAAGCGCTTCTGGGATTGCTGGCCATTCTGAAAGATCAGATCATGACGAAAGGCGCTGTCGAATGAGCTTCGTGGCCCGGACACCGGTTCGCTTCGCCCATGTCGATCCGGCGGGCATCGTGTTCTATCCCCGCTATTTCGAGATGCTGAACGGTGCGGTCGAAGACTGGTTCGCCAGCATGGGGTTCGATTTCCGCCATCTGCACCAGACACTGGGGCTGGGGGCGCCGACCGTGCGGCTGGAGGTGGATTTCAAGGCGCCGTCACGGCTGGGTGACGCGCTGGATTTCACCCTGTCGGTGGAACGCGCCTCGGCCCGGTCATGCACGCTGCGTGTGCGGGTGACCTGCGGCGATGAGGTGCGGTTCACGGCGCTGGTGGTGCTGGTGTGCATGGATCTGGCGCAGGCGGTGTCGGTGCCCTGGCCACGGGCGCTGTCGGCGGCGATGGCCCGGCACGAGGGGGCGGCGGATCAGCCAGCCGCGGAACAGGCAGTGGCGGCAGCCGGCTGAGGCCGCTATGTCGCGGCCCCCGCCGCCGCATGGTTGCGGGCGGCCACCGTGGCGGCGATGGCGCGCTCCGGGGTGGTGGGGCGGAAATCGGGCAGCAATGTGCCAAGCCGGCTGCCGGTGATGATCACCGGATCGTCGAACAGATAGCGCAGTTCCTGAAGCGCCCGCAATTCGGCATCGCCCAGCGCGCCCAGCCGCAGCACCCAGCCTGGCAGCGCGCGGGGCAGAAGGCCCGGCCGGCCGGCGGCGCGGGCGGCCATCTCCATGAACCGGCGCTGGCTGTCGAAGACATGGCCCGGCACATGAACATGCTCCACGGCTGCGAGTTGGTCGTCGCGATCCAGAAGATCGGCCACGATCCGGGCCAGATCGGGCATGAAGCACCATTGGTGGGGCAGATCCAGGGCGCCCGGCCATTGCGGGGCCTGCCCCCGCGCCAGCCGGCCGAAGATCATCTCCACCAGCCGGTTGCGGACGGTGGGGCCATAGAAATCGCCGGCGCGCAGGATCAGCACCGGCGCGGCGCCGCTGTCGCCCAGATCCTCGATCGTCTGTTCAAGCGCGATGCGCAGCCGGCCCTTGGCCGTGGTGGCGCGACGTTCCGCCGCCTCGTGCAGCGGCCGGCCGTCCTGGCGGCCGAAGCCATAGACATTGCCCGGAAACACCAGCCGGATGTGAGCCTCGCGCGCTGCCGTGACCGCGGCGGCGGTGATGCGGCGCATGGCCGGTTCCCAGTGCTGCCAGGGCAGGTTGACAGCGTGGACGATCGCGTCCGTGCCCTCGGCCGCATGGGCGACCAGCGCCGGATCGCGGGCATCGCCGACCACGATCTCGGCATCCTCGGCCAATGCCAGACGCGCCAGATGCGCCGGATCGCGCACCAGCAGCCGCAGCCGCCAGCCGCGCCGGCCCAGTTCCTGCGCCACCGCGCCACCGAAGCTGCCCGCAGCGCCCAGGATCAGGGCGCGCCTGTCGATGCCGTCCATGATCCACTCCTCAAGCTGTGCACGGCGCCGTGCCGGGAAGACTGCCAGACCCGCCAATCATCCGAAGCCCGCCAATCATCCGAAGCCCGCCAATCATCCGAAGCCCGCCAATCATCCGAAGGTAGGGGGCGTCGCGGCCGGTTTCCAATGTCATGATGCTGCTGCAACAACGTCTGGCAACCCCGCACGGGCGGGGAAACCGGTGGTCGCGGGCTTGCCGCCGACGGCCGCATCGGCGCAGAATGGCGTCGCCCGACGCCGTTCCGTTGACGAGGAGACACGCCCCCATGCTGTTCGCGATCATCTGCATCGACAAGCCCGGTCATGAGGCCGTGCGCTTGGAGACCCGGCCCGACCATGTGGCCTATCTCAGGCAAGAGGATGAACAGGTGATGCTGGCGGGCCCGTTCCTGTCGGATGACGGCAGCGCCATGACAGGCAGCCTGATCGTCTATGATGCCGAAACCCTCGACGAGGCCCGCGAGTTTGCGGCCGGCGACCCTTATGCCAAGGCGGGGCTGTTCGACAGCGTCACGATCCGCCCGTGGCGCAAAACGATCGACAATCGCTGAATGACGGCCGTATCAGGAGATGATGAGGCAAGGTTCAAGCCGCCCGGAGAGACCTGCGTGAGATGCCCGGAGAGACCTGCGTGAGATGGAAGAGAGTTGCGTGATGGGCCGCTGGCTGGTGAAGTCGGAACCCTTCAAATATTCCTGGGACCGGATGGTTGCCGAGGGTCGCACCCATTGGGATGGCGTGCGCAACCATCAGGCCGCCGCCAATCTGAAGGCCATGAAGCTGGGCGACCGGGCGTTCTTCTATCACTCCAACGAGGGCAAGGAGATCGTGGGCGTGGTTCAGGTGGCGCGGGAATACTATCCCGATCCGTCGGACCCGGCCGGGCGCTTCGGCATGGTCGACATGCAGGCGGTGGCGCCGGTGGCGCAGCCGGTGACCCTGGCCCAGATCAAGACCGATCCGGCGCTGGAGGGCATTGCCCTGGTGCGCCAGTCGCGGCTGTCGGTGATGGCGATCGAGGATGAGCACTGGGCCCATATCTGCCGGCTGGCCGGCATCGACCCGGATATCTGAGGCCGATGACCGCGACGGCTGACAGCACGCGCGCCGGACGCCTGAGGCTGTGCCCGGCGGACGAGGTGCCGGAGGGCGGTGGCCGCGGCTTCGTCTTCGGCCGGATGCCGGAAGAGCTGCGGGTGTTCGTGATCCGCTGGCAGGGCCGGCTGCTGGCGTATGAGAATGCCTGCCCGCATGCCGGCGTGTCGCTGGACTGGACGCCGGACCGGTTCTTCGACCGCAATGGCGAGTTGCTGATCTGCGCCCTACACGGCGCCCGCTTCCGGCCCGAGGATGGCCTGTGCGTGGCGGGGCCGTGCCGGGGGCTGAAGCTTACGGCGCTGGCCATCGAACTGAACGACGAGGGCGTGGTGCATGCGCTTGATCCGGGGCGCCCGTCGCCCTGAAAGCTTGATGGCGATGACCGGGCCGGGGTCCCGTGGGACCGCGTCCGGACATGGCCGGAACACATCAGACATCCGGCGCGAACCGGATGCGCAGAACCGCTGCCGCCTGACCCGCGGCCGCGAGGGAATCCGATCCAGGGGGAAACCTAGCCCATGTCAGACCTGAAAACCGTCTATCCCGTCCCGGAGGCCTTCGCGCGCGACGCGCTGATCGACAAGGCCCGTTATGACGAGATGTATGCCCGCTCGATCAACGATCCCGACGGCTTCTGGGCCGAACAGGCCCAGACGCTCGACTGGATCAAGCCCTGGGACCGGGTCAAGAACACCGACTTCACCGGCGATGTCTCGATCCGCTGGTTCGAAGGCGGGCAGATCAACATCGCCCAGAATTGCCTGGACCGCCACGAGGCGACCCGCGGCAGCAAGACCGCGATCATCTGGGAACCCGATGATCCGAAGGCCCCGGGCCGCCGGATCAGCTATTCGGAACTCGCCGCCGAGGTCCGCCGCTTCGCCAATGTGCTGAAGGCGCAGGGGGTCGCCAAGGGCGACCGGGTGACGATCTATCTGCCGATGATCCCGGAAGCGGCGGTGGCGATGCTGGCCTGTGCGCGCATCGGTGCGGTGCATTCGGTGGTGTTTGCCGGCTTCTCGCCCGACAGCCTGTCGGGCCGGATCACCGATTGCGGATCGACCGTGCTGATCACCGCCGACGAGGGCCTGCGCGGCGGCCGCAAGGTGCCGCTGAAGGTGAATGCCGACAAGGCGCTGGATCATTGCCCGGATGTGACGGCGGTGGTGGTGGTGCGTCATACCGGCGGCGATATCGCCATGAAAGACGGCCGCGACATCTGGTGGCACGAGGCGATGGCGGATGTGTCCGACGACTGCCCGGCCGAGCCGATGGACGCCGAAGACCCGCTGTTCATCCTGTATACCTCGGGATCGACCGGCAAGCCCAAGGGCGTGCTGCACACCACCGCTGGCTATCTGCTGTATGCGGCGCTGACCCATAAATACGTCTTCGACATTAAGGATGATGACGTCTACTGGTGCACGGCCGATGTCGGCTGGGTGACCGGGCATTCCTATATCCTGTATGGCCCGCTGGCCAATGGCGCCACCACCCTGATGTTCGAGGGCGTGCCGACCTGGCCCGATGCCGGCCGGCATTGGGAGGTGGTCGATAAATACGGGGTGACGATCTATTACACCGCGCCGACCGCGATCCGCGCGCTGATGCGCGAGGGCGAGGCGCCGGTGAAGCGGTCGTCGCGCAAGAGCCTGCGCCTGCTGGGATCGGTGGGTGAGCCGATCAACCCGGAAGCCTGGCGCTGGTATTACGACGTGGTCGGCGATGGCCGCTGCCCGATCACCGACACCTGGTGGCAGACCGAGACCGGCGGCCTGATGATCGCGCCGTTGCCCGGCGCCACCGATCTGAAGCCGGGTTCCGCCACGTTGCCGCTGTTCGGGGTGAAGCCGGTGATCGTGGATAACGAGGGCCAGCCGCTGGAGGGCGCCTGCGAGGGCAATCTGTGCATCGCCGACAGTTGGCCCGGCCAGATGCGGTCGGTCTATGGCGACCATGAACGGTTTGCCCAGACCTATTTCAGCACCTTCCCCGGCATGTATTTCACCGGCGACGGCTGCCGGCGCGACGAGGACGGCTATTACTGGATCACCGGCCGGGTCGACGACGTGATCAACGTCTCTGGGCACCGCATGGGCACGGCTGAGGTGGAAAGCGCGCTGGTCGCCCATCCCAAGGTCGCCGAGGCGGCGGTGGTGGGCTATCCCCACGAGTTGAAGGGCCAGGGCATCTATGCCTATGTGACCCTGAAATCGGGCGAGACCCCCAGCGAGGCGCTGCGCAAGGAACTGGTCGCCTGGGTGCGCAACGAGATCGGCCCGATCGCCACCCCGGACCTGATCCAATGGGCGCCGGGCCTGCCCAAGACCCGGTCCGGCAAGATCATGCGTCGCATCCTGCGCAAGATCGCCGCCAACGAGCATGAGGGGCTGGGCGACACTTCGACCCTCGCCGATCCGAGCGTGGTCGAGGATCTGGTCGGCAACCGGATGAACGGCAACTGAGCCACAGGGCCGGGGCGCGCATCGCGAGGCGCGCCCCGGCTTTCTTGTGCGCCCGTCCTCTTGTGCCCCGGCCCATTTGTGCCCCGGCCCATTTGTGCCTGGCGCGTGATGGTTCAGGCCGCCCGGCGCGCGGTGGCGCGGAACACCAGCACCACGAACAGGACCGCGGCCAGAACCACGGCGATGCTGCCGATCCTGGCCAGCGGCTCGCCCAGCCCCGGATTGCCCGAGAACAGGATCACCAGGCCGGCGATCATCACTACCATACCGGCATGGGCGAGCCCGGCATGCAGCCGGGCCAACCGGGTGGCGGCCAGATCCGCGCGATCCTTCAGCAGCAGGCCATAAAGGGCCGCCGCCACGAAGCCCAGCAGGTTCAGATGGGCATGAGCGGGGCCATATTCGAAATGATGGGTGGCAGACATGGCGACGCCCGCCACCATGCCGATCACGGCATAGACGGCGGCGGCGCGCAGGTGGAAGGCCGCAAGCGGGTTGATGGCCGGCCGGCCCTGTCCCCGCGATACATCTCCGGTGCTGTTCATGAAAAGCCCGCCCTCTCGGCTGTGCTGTGACCCGATGCATGGCATGCGGCCTCTCCGGGCCGATGGTGCCATGCGGCAGAATGCCACGGCCGCTGGCGCCGCCACCGTCTCGGCGGGCACGCTCATGAACGATGGTCGACCCGGTCAGAAATCAACACATTTGCCGTTGCGCTCCCAATCGCCATAGCGCACCGGATCGGGCCCCTTGGGGCCGCCAGTCTCGCGCGGGCGGGGGGGCGTCATGCCGGTATCCTGAACGGTTGGTGTCGTGCCGGCCGGTGCGGCGGGGGTCGTGGGGGCCATCGGGGGTTTGTCGGTCATTGCGTCCGGTTCCTCATGGAAGGCATGCGCCCGACGGGCGGCGGTTTCGCTTGAAGCCATGGTCGATGTCCATATATGTCAGGCGTCTGCTGATGTCAGGCGTCCGGGCGGTGATCCCCCCGGATATCTTTCCGGTGTCGGGGCTGGCCGCACAGCCGGCTGGCCCCCTTCTGGGCTGGACCCTCCGATGAACCATATCCGAACGGCTTTGCTGCTTGCGGCCATGACCGGGCTGTTCATGGCCGTGGGCTATCTGATCGGCGGTGGCGGCGGCATGATGGTGGCTCTGGCCATCGCCGTGGTGATGAACGGCGTCGCCTGGTGGAATGCCGACAAGATGGTGCTGCGCATGTATGGCGCGCGGCCCGTGGATCAGCGCTCGGCGCCCGATCTGCATGCGATGGTCGCAAGGCTGGCTGCCAATGCCGGCTTGCCGATGCCGATGCTTTATATCATAGACGAGGCGCAGCCCAATGCCTTCGCCACCGGTCGCTCGCCTGAAAAGGGGGCGGTGGCGGTGACGCGCGGGCTGCTGCAGGCGCTGTCGCCCGACGAAGTCGCAGGCGTTGTGGCCCATGAGCTTGCCCATATCCGCAACCGCGATACCCTGATCATGACCGTGACCTCGGTGATTGCCGGCGCGATCGCCATGCTGGCCAATTTCGCGTTCTTCTTCGGCGGATCGCGGGACGAGAACGGCAATGGCAACCCGCTGGGTTTCGTGGGGGTGTTGCTGGTCTCGCTGCTGGCGCCGTTCGCGGCGGCGCTGGTGCAGATGGCGATCAGCCGGTCGCGCGAATATGAAGCCGACCGCATCGGCGCCGCTATCTGTGGCCGGCCCGACTGGCTGGCCTCGGCGCTGGAACGCCTGGAATACGCCTCTCGCCGCGTGGTCAATGGCCACGCCGAACACAACCCGGCCTCGGCCAATCTGTTTATTGTGAACCCGTTGAAATCAAACGCCATCGACAGCATGTTCCGCACCCATCCAACCACTGCCGACCGGGTGGCGCGCCTGCGTGCCATGGTGCCGGGGGCGGGCGCCGCCCGCGCCGCCACCGCGACCCCCAGCCCGTGGGGCCCCAGCCGCACCAGCCGGGGGCCGTGGAATTGACCGGGCCCCAGGACCGTTCAGGCCAGCGGCCCCCTGTCGCCCCGCGGCAGGGGGCCGACGCGCGCCGCAGCACGGGTCACCGGCCGGAAGGCCGTCGCCAGGATCCGGCGCCGCAGGGCACCGATCGCACCTATCAGGGCGAACGCGATGGCCGCATCCAGGGCGGCAAGTCCCGTAACGACCGCTATCGTGCCCAGCGCGACCGCGCGGCCGAAGGCGCCCGCAGCTTCCGCGAGCCGACGCCATCGCGCGCCGTCGCCGCCGAACTGCTGATGGACGTGCTGGATGACGGCCGGCCGCTGGACGACGCCATTGCCACCCATGCCGGTTTCCACAAGCTGGACCCGCGCGCGCGCGGGCATGCCCGGATGCTGGTGGCGACGGTGTTGCGCCGCAAGGGCGAGTTCGACCGGCTGCTGGCGACGGTGATGGACCGGCCGGCGCCTGAGAAGGCGATGCATGTTCTCAGGCTGGGCATCGCCGATCTGCGGGTGCTGAACACGCCCGACCACGCCGCGGTCGACAATGCCGTGTGTCTGGCGCAGGCCGGTGGCCTGGGCGGGTTGGCCGGACTGGTCAATGCGGTGCTGCGCCGGATCGCCGCCGAGGGCGATGCGCTGGCCGAGCGCCATGGCATCAGCGCTGTGCGTGACAACCTGCCGCGTTGGCTGCGCGCCTCGTGGGAGGCGTCTTACGGTGTTGAGGCCACCGACGCGATCGCCGAGGTGCTGCTGCGCGAGCCGCCGATCGACATCTGTGTGGCGAAGCCGCGTGACGTCGCCACCTGGGCCGAGCGCCTGGGTGGCCGGGCCGTCGGCGCCCGCACGGTACGGATCGAGCGCGCCGAGGGCGGTGTCGACCGGCTGGAGGGATTTGCCGACGGCGCCTGGTGGGTGCAGGATCTGGCGGCGACCCTGCCGGCGATGCTGCTGGGTGATGTGCGCGGCAAGCTGGTCTATGACCTGTGCGCCGCCCCCGGTGGCAAGACCGCGCAGCTGGCAGCCGCCGGTGCCGTGGTCACCGCCGTCGACCGCAATCCGCGCCGGATGATGCGGCTGGACGAGAACATGGCGCGGCTGGGTCTGACCGTGACCTCGGTCACCGCCGATCTGCTGACCTGGAAGCCCGAGACCCTGGCCGATGCGGTGCTGCTGGACGCGCCCTGTTCCGGCACCGGCACCCTGCGCCGCCGCCCCGATCTGGCATGGTCGAAGCGTCCCGATCAGGTGGCGGAACTGACGGCGCTGCAGGAAGATCTGCTGACCGCGGCGATGGCCATGGTCAAGCCGGGCGGGCTGGTGGTTTATGCCACCTGTTCGCTGGAAGCGGCCGAGGGCGAGGCGCTGGTCGCGCGCGCGTTGCAGCGCGGCCTGAATGCCGAGCGGGTGCCGCTGGTGGCCGATGAATTGCCGGCACGCATGGGCATGGCGGTGAACGCGCTGGGCGAGTTGCGCACGACACCGGCCATGCTGGCCGACGCGGGTGGCATGGACGGGTTTTTCGCCGTCCGCTTGCGGCGGCGCGCCGATAGCTGATACCAAGGACGTCAACAGGCCGTGATCGGCTGCCCCGCCGATCACGGCATCCTCGCCGGAGGCTTCAAGACCCATGACCGAGGCACCAGCCAGCCCCGTCCGCGCCGGTCTCAATCACACCGCGGCCGCAACCCCCAGCCGGGCGCCGATTCGGATCGCGCCGTCGATCCTGTCGGCTGATTTCGGCCGGCTGGGCGCCGAGGTGCAGGCCATCGACGACGCCGGCGCCGACTATATCCATGTCGACGTGATGGATGGGCATTACGTGCCGAACCTGACCATCGGCCCGATGGTGGTCAAGGCGCTGAAGCCATGGTCGAAGAAGGTCTTCGACGTGCATCTGATGATCGCGCCGGTCGACCCCTATATCGCGGCCTTTGTCGAGGCCGGGGCGGATATCGTGACGGTTCATGCCGAGGCCGGGCCGCATCTCCACCGCACCGTGCAACTGGTCAAGTCGCTGGGGGCGAAGGTCGGGGTGTCGCTGAACCCGTCGACCCCGCCCGAGGTGCTGGACTATGTGCTGCCCGACCTGGATCTGGTGCTGGTGATGAGCGTCAATCCGGGCTTTGGCGGCCAGAGCTTCATTCCGTCGCAGCTGGACAAGATCCGGATCCTGCGCGCCAGGATCGACGCCACCGGACGCGATATCGACCTTGAGGTCGACGGCGGCGTGACGCCGGAGACCGCGGCCCTGGTCGCGGCGGCGGGCGCCGACGTGCTGGTGGCGGGCTCCGCCGCCTTCAAGGGCGGGGCCGCTGCCTATGCCGACAATATCGCCAGGCTCCGTGCCGGCGCCGACCGCGGCCGGCAGGGGGCTTGAGCCCACCACCCACGCGCCCGCCCACCCCCGACCCCGGCCACCCCCGACCCCGGCTGCACCCGCCGGCATCATTGACCAGCCCCTTTCACAATCGAGAGACCCAAGGTCCATGGCCGCGACCACGCGCATGCCGCCGTCCGGAAGTCCGCTGCCCGGCGCTGGCGACCGTTTGAGGGCGCTGGCCCATCGCTGGTTCGTGGCGCCCCTGCCCGATGCCCGCGGCCGTATCGGGCGGGTGCTGGTGCCGGTGCGTCCGGGCAACCCCGATCGCGGGGTGGAGATGGTTCAGGGCCGGTTTCATCTGGCGGGACAGGTGGTCGAGGCCACCCACAAGCTGGGCCCCGACCCCTATACCCCCGCCGATGGCGATGCCGCCGGCCGTGGCGCCGACGAGCCCGATATCGAGCTGACACCGCCGCCACCGGTGCTGCCGGCGCCGGACCCGTTTCTGGACGATACCGCCCTGCCCGAGGATGCGGCCCTGCTGGAAGGAGGCAGCGTTGCCGTGGCGCCGCCGCCGGTTGCGGCCATGCCGCCGCCGCCCGCCTTGTCGCGCCCCGACTGGCTGCCGGACGAGGCATCCGATGCCTGGCTGGTCGCCTGGCAGGGTTTCACCTGGATGGACGACCTGCGGGCGGTGGCGGGCAGCCACGCATCCCGCGCCCGCGCGCTGGCCCGTGCCCTGGTTGCGGAATGGATCGCCGCCGATCGCGCCGCCTTCGAGCCCTATGCCTGGTCGCCTGGTATCGCCGGGCGCCGGCTGGCTGCATTCGCATTGCATGCGGGCTTTCTGATCGACGCCGACGACGACACGCTGCAGGCCGCCCGCACCGACGACCGCCGCCTGATGGCTGCTATGCGTCAGCATGCGGATCGGCTGGAGCGGATGGTGAAATGGCGCGGGCTGGATGGTGTGGAGCGCATCCAGGCGCTGAGGGGCCTGTGGATGGGCCGCGCCGCCCTTGGCGCCGGCCGCCGCAAGCTTGCCAAAATTGCGAAACAACTGGCCCTGGCGCTGGGCCGGCAGATCCACGAGGACGGGGTGCATCGCTCGCGGTCTCCCGCCCGTCAGTTGGAACTGTTGTCGGATCTGGTGGAACTGAAGGCGATCGCCGCCGCCCATAATCTGAACATGCCGGGCGAGTTCGACGACGCGATGTCGCGGCTGGCGGCGGCATTGCGGCTGATGCGCCATCGCGACGGGGTGCTGGCGCTGTTCAACGGCACGCCGGAAATTCCGGCAGCCGAGGTCGATGCCGTGCTGGGCCAGATCCCGCCCCGGGGCATGGACCGCCTGGATGGCCGCATCGGCGGGTTCGAGCGGCTGGCCGCGCGCCGCACCACGGTTCTGGTCGATCTGGGCCTGCCGGCGCCGCCACGCGCCGGCCAGACCGGCTTTGCCGGGTTCGGATCGTTCGAGATGTCGACCGGCCGTGAACGGCTGGTGGTGAATTGCGGCGCCTATGTCGCCCGGCCGGGCCCCTGGATGCAGGCGGTGACCCAGGCCGCCGCCCATTCCGGCGTTACGATCGACGAGACCGGACCGGTGCGGGTTGAAGCCGGCAGCGGCGATCGCCGCCAGCGCCGCGATACGCCGCCGGTGGTGGTCGATCGCCGCGACGACGAGGGTGCGCAATGGCTGGAATTCAGCCATCACGGCTTCCGTGATCACGGGCTGGTCCACAGCCGGCGGCTGTATCTGGGCCCGGATGGCGACGATCTGCGCGGTGAGGACCGGTTCACGGCAACCGGGGCCGACGACACGGCGGCACCGTCGCGCTTCGCGCTTCGCTTTCATCTGCATCCGGCCGCCAAGGCATCGCCCATCCAGGGCGGTGCCGCCGTGCTGGTGCGGCCGGTTCGTGGCCCCGGCTGGTATGTCCGGGCCGATGGCGCCTCGATCGCGATCGAGGACAGCGTTCATATGGGTCAGGGCGGTCGGGTGCGCGCCGCCCAGCAGATCGTGGTCAGCGGCGTGACCGAGGGGGCCGAGACCCGCATCCGCTGGGCATTCCAGCAGGTGCAGTCGCGACCCGAGGGGGATGCCCGGGTCAATGCCGCCGCGACCGGCCCCGGCTTCGACACCCGCCCGGCGCGGATCGAGGATGTGCGCGGCGCAGCCGGCGATGCCAGGACCGGCACAGCGGTGCCGGACGCGGCCGGGCCGCCTGAGCCGGCCGCCCTGCGGGGCACACGCCCGGGCGCCGGCGATCCGCCTGCATCAGCGTGAATCCGGCCGCCGGTCCGGATTTTTTCCCGGCGGCGCCGGGCTTTTTCGCGTCGATTGGCCTTGCCATCCGCGGGGGTTTCACCGATATAGGACTTGTGCGGTCCTGATTGCATGGCCGTGGCTTCCGGCTCACCCCGCTCGCTGGTTCACCCCGCTCAAGATGGCTCGATGCTTAAAATCGCCAAACTGACCGACTATGGCATCGTGGTGCTCACCCACATCGCCCATGCGCCCGACCGGGTCCACCGGGTGACGGAGCTTGCCGATGAGCTGAACATCCCGGCGCCCACGGTCGCGAAGCTGGCCAAGACCCTGGCGCGCGACGGGCTGCTGATCTCGCATCGCGGCGCGCATGGCGGCTATCGTCTGGCGCGGCCCGCGGCCGAGATCCGGGTCGTCGACATCGTCGAGAGCCTGGAAGGGCCGGTGGCGATCATGGAATGCATCGAACATCCCGGCGCCTGCCGACAGGAAAGCGTCTGCCAGACCCGCGGCAACTGGATCCGGATCAACCGGGCCATCACCCGCGCGCTGGAAGGTATCAGCCTGGCCGATATGGCGCTCGACACCCCGGTGGCGCCGGAGGTGCCGATCCTGGCCGAGGCTGCGGTGTGAGGAGCCGGGACGAGATTGGCCGCGGGCCCTCTGGCCGGTGGTGACGAGACGAGATCTGTTTGAACGAGCATCTTCATCCGGTCAGGTGGGTCCATCTGATCAGGATCTGCTCGGGACTGGTTTAACGAGCATCTTCACCTGATCAGGTGGGTCCATCTGATCAGGATCTGCTCTCTAGGTGCGACGACCCGCGGCCCGATGACGGGCCGGCACAAACGAACGGGCGCGCGGAGGACGAGTGATGACGAGCAAGAACGCAGTCGAGGCGCTGGTCGCCCGGGAGTACGCGGAAGGATTTCACGTCGATATCGACGCGGACAACGTGCCGCCTGGACTCGACGAGAGCGTCATCCGCGTGATTTCCGCCAAGAAGCAGGAACCCGCGTTCATGCTTGACTGGCGGTTGAAGGCTTACAAGACATGGCTGGCGATGGAAGAGCCCGACTGGGCTTTCCTGAAGAAGCCCAAGCTCGATTTTCAATCGATCATCTATTATTCGGCTCCGAAGCCGAAGACCGACGGGCCGCAGAGCCTGGACGAGGTCGACCCGGAACTGCTGAAGATCTATGAACGTCTGGGCATCCCGCTGAAGGAACAGGAGCTTCTGGCCGGCGTGTCGAATGTCGCGGTCGATGCCGTGCTCGACAGCGTGTCGGTGGCCACCACCTACAAGGGCAAGCTCAAGGAGATGGGCATCATCTTCTGCTCGTTCTCCGAGGCGGTGCGCGAATATCCCGAGCTGGTCCAGAAGTATATGGGCTCGGTGGTGCCGGTTGGCGACAACTTCTATGCCGCCATGAACGCCGCCGTGTTCTCGGACGGCACCTTCGTCTACGTGCCCAAGGGCGTGCGCTGCCCGATGGAGCTGTCGACCTATTTCCGCATCAACACCGCCGGGACCGGCCAGTTCGAACGGACGCTGATCATCGCCGAGGAAGGCGCCTATGTCAGCTATCTGGAGGGCTGCACGGCACCGATGCGCGACGAGAACCAGCTACATGCGGCGGTGGTGGAACTGGTCGCGATGAAGGACGCCGAGATCAAGTACTCGACGGTCCAGAACTGGTACCCGGGCGATGCCGAGGGCCGGGGTGGCATTCTGAACTATGTCACCAAGCGCGGTGCCTGCCGCGGCGCCAATTCGAAGATCTCGTGGACCCAGGTCGAGACCGGATCGGCGATCACCTGGAAGTATCCCAGCGTGATCCTGCAGGGTGACAACTCGATCGGCGAGTTCTATTCGGTTGCGGTGGCGAACAACGCCCAGCAGGCCGATACCGGCACCAAGATGATCCATATCGGCCGCAACACCCGCAGCACGATCATCTCGAAGGGGATTTCCGCCGGCCGCGGCCAGAACACCTATCGCGGTCTGGTGCGGATGCAGAAGGGCGCCGAGGGCGCGCGCAACTATACCCAGTGCGACAGCCTGTTGCTGGGCCCCGATTGCGGCGCGCACACCTTCCCCTATATCGAGAGCCGCAACCCGACGGCACAGGTGGAGCACGAGGCCACGACCTCGAAGATCAGCGACGATCAGCTGTTCTATCTGATGCAGCGCGGGCTGTCGGCCGAGGATGCCGTGTCGATGATCATCAACGGCTTCTGCAAGGACGTGCTGAAGGAATTGCCGATGGAGTTCGCGGTCGAGGCGCAGAAGCTGCTGGGCATCACGCTGGAGGGCAGCGTCGGCTGAGGCCGGCGCCCGCTCCGCCCGATATTACGCCCATCCGATCCGGCCCGCGCCCAGGCGCTGCCAGTTTTTGACCCGTGCCGGCGCCCGCCGCCGGCCTGACGACCTTGTTCGAGGACACTATGCTCATCATCCGTGACCTGCACGCCCGCGTCGACGGCAAGGAGATCCTGCGCGGCCTGGACCTGGACGTGCGGCCCGGCGAGGTGCACGCGATCATGGGGCCGAACGGCGCCGGCAAGAGCACCCTGTCGCATATTCTGGCCGGTCGTGACGGCTATGAGGTGACCCGCGGCTCCGTCACCTATATGGGGCAGGATCTGCTGGAGATGGCGCCTGAGATGCGCGCCCGCGCCGGCGTGTTTCTGGCCTTCCAGTACCCGGTGGAGATCCCGGGGGTGAACAACACCTATCTGCTGAAGATGGCGCTGAATGCCCGGCGCAAGCATGAGGGCCTGCCGGAACTGGACGCGATCCAGTTCCTGAAGCTGGTCCGCCAGAAGCTGAAGATCGTGCATCTGGATGAGAGCCTGCTGAAGCGGCCGGTGAATGCCGGCTTCTCGGGCGGCGAGAAGAAGCGCAACGAGATCTTCCAGATGGCCGTGCTGGAGCCGAAGCTGTGCATCCTGGACGAGACCGATAGCGGGCTGGATATCGATGCGCTGAAGGCGGTGGCCGACGGTGTGAACACCCTGCGCGATCCGGCGCGGTCATTCATCATGATCACCCATTATCAGCGGCTGCTGGACCATATCGTGCCCGATTTCGTGCACGTGCTGGCCCATGGCCGGATCGTGCGTTCCGGCGACAAGTCGCTGGCCCTGGAGCTTGAGGAAAAGGGCTATGGCTGGATCGACGAGCTTGCCGGCGCGGGGGCCTGAGACCATGGCGGTTCTGGATGCCACCCCTGACAAGCTGGACATGCTGATCGCGGCCCAGGGCCATCACGGTGGCCCCGACTGGCTGGAAGCGCTGCGCGCCCGGGGCCGCGACGGCTTCCGCTCGCTGGGCCTGCCGACCCCGCGTGCCGAGGACTGGCGGAACCTGCGGCTGAACGCGCTCTATGGCCAGAGCTTCACGGCCGGCGAGGGCGCCGTGCCGATGCTGACCTGGGCGCATCTGATGCCGATCGTGCCCAAGGGCATCGATTGCGACCGGATCACCATGGTCAATGGCCGATTTTCCGCCGATCTGTCGGCGGTGGGGGATCTGCCCGAGGGGGTCCGGGTGTCGGGTCTGGCCGACGCGATTGCCGGAGACGCAGACCGCATCGAGCCGGTGCTGGGCCGGATCGCCCGTGATGATGCCGATGGCTTTGCCGCACTCAATCAGGCGGCGCTGGCCGATGGCGCGGCGGTGATCGTGCCGCGCGGGGTTGAACTGTCCCGCCCGGTGCATCTGCTGCACCACGCGCTGAGCCCGCGCACCCCCGTGGTGGCGCAACCCCGGATCGTGATCGATCTGGCCGAGAATGCCCGCGCCACGGTGATCGAGCACTGGCGGGGCCTGGCAGGTGAGACCGCCTTCGTCAACGCGGTGATCGAGATCCGGCTGGCGCGTGGCGCCCGGCTGGACCTGATCCGGTTGCAGACCAGCGGCGAGACGGCGTTCCATATCGACCGGCTGGCGGCCTCGGTCGCCGGTGATGCCACGCTGAACGTGATCCAGATCGATCTGGGCGCCCGGCTGTCGCGCCATGGCATCGATGTGATGCTGGACGGGCGCGGGGCGGCGGCGACCCTGGACGGGCTGTTCGCGATCGGCGCCGAACAGCAGACCGACACCCGGTCCAATGTCGAGCACCGCCACCGCGACGGCCGGCTGTCGCAGACCTGGAAGGGGGTCGCCGGTGGCCGCGCGCGCGGCATCTTCTGCGGGCGCGTGCATGTGCTGCCCGGCGCCGTCGGCACCGATGCGTCGATGTCGAGCCGCAACCTGCTGGCATCGCGCACCGCCGAAATCCTGCCCAAGCCGGAACTGGAGATCCATGCCGACGAGGTGAAATGCGCCCACGGCGCCACCGTCGGCGCGATTTCCGAGCAGGAGCTGTTTTATCTGCAAAGCCGCGGCCTGGATGCCGCCGAGGGCCGGCGGATCCTGACCCGCGCCTTCGCTGAAGAGATTGTCGACCGCCTGCCATTCGAGGCCTTCCGTGAGCAGGTCTCGGGCTGGGTCGACCGCCACATGGCCCAGACCGTGCTGACCGACGCGGTCGTGAAGGAGGCGACAGCGTCATGACCGACCAGACCACACGACCCTTGTATGACGTGGCGCGGATCCGCGCCGATTTCCCGATCCTGGCGACCCAGGTGCGCGGCAAGCCGCTGGTCTATCTGGACAACGCCGCCTCGTCGCAGAAGCCGCGGCAGGTGCTGGATGCCGAACGGGCGGTGTATGAGACCGGTTATGCCAACGTCCATCGCGGCGTCCACTACCTGTCGGAAAAGGCCACGCAGGGCTATGAGGCGGCGCGCGAGACTGTGCGGGCCTGGATCAATGCCGCCTCGACCAATGAGATCGTCTTCACCCGTGGCACGACCGAGAGCATCAATCTGGTCGCGCATTGCTGGGGCCGGGCCAATCTCCGCGCCGGCGACGAAATCCTGATCACCCATCTGGAACACCACTCCAACATCGTGCCCTGGCAGATGATCGCCGAGACCACCGGCGCGCGGCTTGTGGTGGCGCCGGTGGATGACCGGGGCGAGGTGGATCAGGATGCCTTCGACCGGCTGATTTCCAGCCGCCGGGTGAAGGTGATGGCGGTGGCGCATGTCTCGAACGCGCTGGGCACCATCCTGCCGGTGCGGCGAATGATCGAGGCCGCCCACAAGGTGGGTGCGATCGCGGTGATCGACGGCGCCCAGGCGCTGCCGCATCTGGCGGTGGACGTGCAGGCGCTGGATGCCGATTTCTATGCCATGTCGTCGCATAAGGCCTATGGCCCGACCGGCTTCGGCGTGCTGTATGGCAAGCTGCCGCTGCTGAAGGCGATGCCGCCCTGGCAGGGCGGTGGCGATATGATCGAGACGGTGACCTTCGAGAAGACCACCTATGCCGAGCCGCCGGCGAAATTCGAGGCCGGCACCCCGCATATCGTGGGTGCGATCGGCTTTGCGGCCGCGCTGGATTATATCGCGGGCATCGGCGTGGGCGCGATCGCGGCCCATGAACACGACCTGACCGCCTATGCCCATGAACGACTGTGCGAGATCAACCGGCTGAAGATCATCGGCGAGGCGCGCGACAAGGCCGGGGTGGTGTCGTTCACCATCGACGGCATCCACCCGCATGACATCGGCACCATTCTTGACCAGCAGGGCGTGGCGGTGCGCACCGGCCATCACTGCACCCAGCCGCTGATGGTGCGCTTCGGCGTGCCGGCGACGGCGCGGGCATCGTTCGGCATGTACAACACCCGGGACGAAGTGGATGCTCTGGTCGACGGCCTGCGCAAGGTCGTGAAGTTCATGGGCTGAGGAAGGACCGCCGCGATGCCGGCCGATGCTGCCGCACTGGATGACGATCTGCGCCTGCTGTATCAGCAGGTGATCCTGGACCATAACCGCAACCCGCACCATGCCGGCCGGCTGGATCCGGCCGATGCCACGGCCCATGGTCACAACCCGCTCTGTGGCGACGAGGTGACCGTGGATCTGCGGATGGATGGCGACCGGGTGGCGGCGATCGCCTTCAAGGGCCGGGGCTGCGCCATTTCGACCGCCTCGGCGTCGATGATGACCGATGCGGTGCTGGGCCGGAGCCGCGACGAGATCGCGAGCCTGTTCACCCGGTTTCGCGATCTGGTGACCGGCACCGATCCACGGGCGCTGGACGACCCGGAGGTCGAGGCGGTGCTGGGCGTGCTGGCGGCGCTGGGGGGCGTGCGTGAATTCCCCAGCCGGGTGAAATGCGCGACCCTGCCCTGGCACACGCTGGCCAGGGCGCTGGGCGGTGGCGGTGGTGGTGTCAGCACCGAATGAGTGGACAGGACGGGCCGCCGATACCGGCATGCGGTGCGCCCGACCACACCAGACAAGCCCGCGCAGACGGGCAACGTGATGACGACGGGCAACGTGATGACGACGGGTTTTGAACGGAAGCAGGCGACATGACCGAAAACACCTCGACCATCCACAGCGGTGGTACACAGACCGGCGGCGACGTCGGCACCGGCGACCTCGAAACGGCGGTCATCGACGTGCTGCGCAGCTGCTATGATCCCGAAATCCCTGTGAACATCTATGATCTGGGCCTGATCTACGAGGTACGGATCGACGGCGGCGATCAGGCCTATATCCGGATGACCCTGACCTCGCCGATGTGCCCGGTGGCCGAAAGCCTGCCGGTGGAGATCGAGACCAAGGTCCGCGACATTGGCCGGCTGTCGGATGTGACGGTCGAGGTGGTCTGGGATCCGCCATGGACGCCCGAACTGATGAGCGAGGATGCCCGGCTGGAACTGAACATGTTCTGATCCTGCCGCCAACTGCGCGTCTCCGGCCCCGATCTCTCCCGGCCTGCACCGGTCGGGCCAGCCCCGGCCCCGCTGTCATGATGCGGGATTGAACCCGGGGCCGGTCCCGGTCATGCTGGCGTCGGGGAAAAGGCGGGGAAGGTCTCATCACAATGGAACTTATCGGTCTCGCCATCGGCGCGGCGCTGTTCGCGATCACGCATCTGGTACCGGGCATACCATCGGTGCGCGCCGGTCTGGTGCGGTCGCTGGAGGAAGGCCCGTATCGTGCCGCCTATTCGATGGTGGCGATCTTCGCGCTGGGCATCCTGATCTGGGGCTACGCCTCGGCGCCCTATATCCCGTTGTGGGACGGAACCGGCGCCCCGCGGCATCTGGCCTTTCTGCTGATGCTGGTGTCGGTGCTGTTTCTGGTGCTGGGCGTGACCCAGCGCAACCCCACCATGGCCGGCAGTGACGGCAACACCGGCGGTCCCGGATCGATGCGGGCTGTGGGCGTGCTGAAGATCACCCGCCACCCGGTGATGTGGGGCATCATGATCTGGGCGGTCGCCCATATCCTGGCCAACGGCGATGCCGCCACCACCATCCTGGCCGGCACGATCCTGCTGGTCGGTTTCGTGGGCACGCGCTTCATCGAGATGCGCAAGCGCCGCGCGGTGCCGGTGTCGTGGGCCATGTTCACCGCCACCAGTTCCTATGTGCCTTTCGCCGCCATGTTCAGCGGCCGCGCCAAGGGCGCCTTCGGCGAAATCGCCTGGTGGCGCTGGCTGGTGGCGCTGGCGGTTTATGCGGCCCTGTTCGCCGGCCACCGCTATATCGCCGGGGTGGCATTGTATTGAGACGGTTGTATTGAGACGGGGCCGCGGTCATGGGCCGTGGCCGTTTTTTCCGATAAATGACTCGTATGCGAGATACAGGCATGCCAGTCTTCCGGCCATGGATCGGATCGAGGACTGCATCAGCTTTCTGACCGGCAAGGCCGCGCAGGCGGTGAGCCGGGCGGCACGCGACCGGCTGGCGCCCCATGGGGTGACCCCGGTGCAATATGCCGTGCTTCAGGTGTTGTGGGAGCATGACGGCCTGAACGGGGTGGAGATCGGCCAGCGGCTGGTGCTGGACAGTGCCACCGCCACCGGCGTGATCGAGCGGTTGGTGAAGCAGGGGCTGGTGGTCCGCCGGCCCGATCCGCGCGACCGCCGGGTCAACCGCCTGTCTTCCACACCGGCGGCCGAGGCGCTGCGACCGGTGTTGCAGGCCGAGATGGCGGCGCTCAACCAGGATGTCCGCGCGTTGCTGGGCGCCGATGCCGTGCGGCTGTGGCCGCTGCTGCGCCAGCTTGCGGGCCTGTCACCCACTGATCCGGAGCATACCGGCCGATGACTGCCGCGACCCCTGCACCCGATGCCCCTGCCAATAACGATGCCGCCCCAGAGCGCGCACCCGTCTTCGACACCAAGATCGCTCTGGTGATCCGCGAGGATCTGGCGGTGTGGCAGAAGCTGAACGTGACCGCCTTTCTGATGAGCGGCGTGGTCGGCGCCAACCCCGAGATCATCGGCGCGCCCTATCGCGATGCCGCAGGCCATGTTCATTCAAGCCTGTCGGTTCAGCCGGTGATCGTGCTGGCGGCGGATACCGCGACCATGGCCAATATCCACCGTCGCAGCCTGGAACGCGGCGTGGCGACGGCGCTGTATATCGAGGAGATGTTCAGCACCGGCCATGATGCGGCGAACCGCGCGGTTTTTGCCGAATACGGCCCTGATACCGCGCGGGTGGTGGGGTTGGGCCTGCGCGCCGAGCGCCGCGTGGTCGACCGGATCACCAAGGGCGCGCGCATGCACCCGTGAGGCCCATGACGTCCGCGCGCGCTGGGGCCTGGCCGGTCAGGCCGGCAGATCCTGTTCCGGCGCGCCCGCGAACAGCGCCGCGCGCGGGGTCTGGACCAGGGTCTGATAACGGTCGAACTGGACCAGAACATCGGCGATCAACTGGTCGCGGGTCAGACCATAGACGTCATAGCCACGGCTGCCATCGCTGAACATGGTGCGTGCCTCATGCCGCAGTTCCGGACGCGTGGCATCCATGACGGTCATCGCCGGCAGCTTGTGGGAGGCGAGCCCGACGCCATAGAGGAAGTTGCGGACACCTTCGGCCGGCGCCACCAGGCTGACGATGCCGGTATCCGTATCGCGCTCGGTGGTGGCGGCGCGGCCGCTCTTCTCCAGCTCTGCCGCCACCGCCGTCAACGCCTCGGTGACGGTGGTGTCGATGAAGCGGCGGATGTCGGCTTCGTCGGGCGTGTGCAGGATATGGGCGAGCCGGCGCTTCCAGCCGACCTCCACCGCGGGCATCGCCACCACGGCGGGCGCCGAGATGCCGGCCAGATCGGCGGTCATGCCCCGGAACAGCCCCCAGCACAGCAGCAGCATCACCACGGCGAAGGGCAGGGCGCTGGCGATGGTGGCGGTTTGAAGCGCCGAGAGCCCGCCCGCCAGCAGCAGCACCGCCGCGACCACACCCTCCATCGCGCACCAGAACACGCGTTGCAGCGCCGGCGTGTCGGTGGCGCCACCAGCGGCGATGGTGTCGACCACCATCGAGCCCGAATCCGACGAGGTGATGAAGAACACCGTCACCAGCAATACCGCCAGCACCGAGGTGACGCTGCTGAGCGGCAGATATTCCAGGAAGCGGAACAGCGCCACCGACAGGTCATCGGCCACCGCCGCGGCCAGCGCGCCGTCGGCGACCATGGTGTCGATATACATGGCCGTGTTGCCGAACACGGTCATCCACAGGAAGGTGAAACCCAACGGCACGAACAGCACCGCGACCACGAATTCGCGCACCGTCCGCCCGCGCGAGATGCGGGCGATGAACATGCCGACAAACGGCGACCAGGAAATCCACCAGGCCCAATAGAACAGCGTCCAGGATTCGATCCACGACCGCGGCTCATAGGCATAGAGGTTGAAGCTCTTGATCAGGAAATTGTCCAGGTAGATGCCGATATTCTGGACGAAGGCCCGCAGGATAAAGGTGGTGGGGCCGACAGCGAGCACGAACAGCATCAGCGTGACCGCCAGCACCAGATTGGTTTCGCTGAGGATGCGCACGCCGCGGTCCAGGCCGCTGATCACCGACACGGTTGCCACACAGGTGACGCCCGCGATCAGGATCACCTGAACGGTGGACGAGACCTCAAGCCCGGTCAGATGGTTGAGCCCGGCATTGATCTGAAGCACGCCGAAACCCAGCGAGGTGGCAATGCCGAACACCGTGCCGCAGATCGCGAAGATGTCGACCGCGTGACCGATCGGGCCGTTGATCCGTTCCTTCAGCAGCGGATAGAGGCCGGAGCGGATGGTCAGCGGCAGATTATATCGGTATCCGAAATAGGCCAGCGACAGCCCGACGATCGCATAGATTCCCCAGGCATGCAGGCCCCAATGGAAGAAGGTGATGTTCATCGCCGAGCGCTGGGCATCGAAGGAACGCGGTTCCACCACCGGCGGGCTGCTGAAATGGGTCATCGGCTCGCCGACCGCGAAGAACATCAGCCCGATGCCCATGCCGGCCGCGAACAACATCGCCACCCACGAGGTGTAACGGAAATCGGGCGTCGAATCATCCGGTCCCAGCTTCAGCCGGCCGAAGCGGCTGATGCCCATGAACAGCGCGACACCGACAAAGATCGAGACCGACAGGATGTAGAACCAGCCGAATCGCGACAGGATTTCGGACTGTAGAAGAGAGAAGAATGATTCGAGTGTCTGGGGCATCACCGCCCCTGACACCACGAAGGCGAGAATGATGAAGGCGGCGCCGAAGAATACCGGCGGATTGATCGTCATCCGTTGCATGATTTTTGTCCTGCATGGTGGCGCTCTGCCCCAACGCTACAGGAATGCGGGCCGCCATGCGACTGCCGATCCAGCTCGATGCCGCCACGACCATCGACGGCCCTGGTGATGACACCACTGGTGTCTATTTGGTGTCCGGGTGTTCCAGAAGATCCCGCTCGGTTGACACCCCAATCATTTCATGACGTCATATGATTCAATGAAAAGGCCATTGGCACCCGCCTGGCAAAAAAGAATGAGGTTATGTCGATATGAACCGAAATATTCTTTATCTCGTCATCGGTGTTCTTGCCGTCGCGGCGATTGGACTTGGCTATCAGTACTATCAGGAAAGCCAGAAGACCAGTGGCGTCGAGGTGAATGTTGGCGAGGGCAGCCTGTCGGTGGAAACCAAGTAGGATCGCGGCCCTACCAGGCGTTGTCACCATCCAGCTCGGCCAGAAGCCGGGCGGCGCGATCCAGATCGTCATCGGCGCAGACGATGATGCCGGCCGCGGTCAGCGCCGCCGCGGTCAGCCCGTGGCCGGCGATCAGCCTGCCTGAGAAACTGCCGTCATAGACCAGCCCTGCCCCGCAGGAGGGGCTGCGCGCCTTCAGCAGCGCCAGCCGCGCCCCGGCCCGCCGCGCGGTTTCCACAGCGAGCGCGGCGCCGGTCGCGAACGCCGCCGTGACATCGGCACCGGTCGCGTCGATCACCGCCCGCCCGCCCGCGCCATCGGTCACATGCCCGGTTGGCACAATCTCGGCCGGCGGGCGCGGGGTCGGCAGACCGCCCGCGATTTCCGGGCAGAGCGGGATCAGCCGCCCGGTGGCCTGAAGCCGGTCGATCAGCGGATGCGGCCGGGTAGCACCCCGGCCATCGAAGCGCACCGGCCTGCCCAGAAGACAGGCCGATATCAGGACGGGGCTCAGGGTTGGCGTCGGCATTGCCCTGGTGTCGATCCGTCCGGTCAGGCGGCTTCGCGGGTCAGCCCGTCGACCAGGGCAACAATATCGGCCATGATCTGGGTGATCTCGAAGTCCTTGGGGGTATAGACCCGGGCAACGCCGGCGGCCTTCAGCTTGCGCGCGTCCTCATCCGGGATGATGCCGCCCACGATCACCGGCACATCGTCGAGCCCGGCCTCGACCATGCGGCGCATGACATCGGCGACCAACTCGTTATGGCTGCCCGACAGGATCGACAGACCGACAACATGGACGCTTTCCTCAAGGGCGGCATTGACGATCTGGGCGGGGGTCAGGCGGATGCCTTCATAAACCACCTCCATGCCGCAATCGCGGGCCTTGAGCGCGATCTGCTCGGCGCCGTTGGAATGGCCGTCGAGGCCCGGTTTGCCGACCAGGAATTTCAGCCGCCGGCCCAGCCGCGCCGACAGCGCGTCAACCGCCTCGCGGACCTTGTTGGTCTGGCTGCGATCGCCGCGCGCCTCGACCACGCTGCCGCCGACACCGGTGGGGGCGCGGTACTCGCCGAAAATCTCGCGCAGCGCGCCGGCCCATTCGCCGGTGGTCACCCCGGCATGGGCGCAGGCGATGGAGCTTTCCATGATATTGCGGCCTTCCTTGGCCGCGCGGGCAAGCTCGCCCAGCGCCGCCGCGGCGGCCTTGGCGTCGCGGGCCTCACGATGGGCGCGCAGCTTTTCGATCTGCCGGCGCTCGACCCCCTCATCAACCACCATGATGCTGCCATCGGCACCGGTGGTCAGCGGCGAGGGCGCGGTCTCGACGAATTTGTTCACACCGACGACGATCTGCTCGCCGTTCTCGATCGCGGCGACCCGGTTGGCATTGGCCTCGACCAGCCGCTGCTTCATGTAGCCGCTTTCCACTGCGGCCACGGCGCCGCCCATCTCGTCGATGCGGGCAAGCTCGGCGCGGGCGCCCTCTTTCAATTCGGCGACCTTGGCCGCCACCACGGGCGAGCCGTCGAACAGATCGCCATATTCCAGCAGGTCGGTTTCCATCGCCACGATCTGCTGCAGGCGCAGTGACCATTGCTGGTCCCAGGGGCGGGGCAGGCCAAGCGCCTCGTTCCAGGCCGGCAACTGCACGGCGCGGGCGCGGGCGTTCTTCGACAGCACCACCGCCAGCATTTCCAGCAGGATGCGATAGACGTTGTTTTCAGGCTGCGGCTCGGTCAGGCCCAGCGAGTTCACCTGCACGCCATAGCGGAAGCGGCGGAACTTCTCGTCGGTCACGCCATAGCGCTCAAGGGTCAGTTCGTCCCAAAGCTCGGTGAAGGCGCGCATCTTGCAAAGCTCGGTGACGAACCGCACCCCGGCATTGACGAAGAAGCTGATCCGGCCCACCACCTGAGCCAGATCTTCCGCCGGCACCTGGCCGCCATTGCGGACCTCGTCGAGCACCGCGATCGCGGTCGCCAGCGCATAGGCCAGTTCCTGCTCAGGCGTGGCCCCCGCTTCCTGAAGGTGATAGGAACAGACATTGGTCGGGTTCCACTTGGGCAGTTCCCGATAGGTGAAGGCGATGGTGTCGGCGATCAGCCCCAGGCTGGGCTTGGGCGGAAACACATAGGTGCCGCGCGACAGATATTCCTTGATGATGTCGTTCTGGGTGGTGCCCTGAAGGCTGGCCCGCGACACGCCCTGACGCTCGGCGGTGGCGATATACAGCGACAGCAGCCAGGCGGCGGTCGCGTTGATCGTCATCGAGGTGTTCATGCGGTCGAGCGGGATGCCGTCGAACAGGGTCATCATGTCGCCGATATGGCCGATCGGCACGCCGACCTTGCCCACTTCACCCCGGGCCAGGATATGATCGGCGTCATAGCCGGTCTGGGTCGGCAGGTCGAAGGCGACCGACAAGCCGGTCTGCCCGCGTGACAGATTGGTCCGATAGAGCGTGTTGCTCTCCTCGGCGGAGGAATGGCCGGCATAGGTGCGCATCAGCCACGGTTTATCGCGGCGCGGCATGGTGCTGTTTGCCTGTTCCGCTGCGGAAATTGGCTGTTTCGGCATCTTTTCGTCCTGTCCTGGCGGGGTTCTGTGTCGAATATTACCCTATGGGTGCCCCATTGGAAATAAGCCCATATTTTGCGCCGCAAAAAAGGGCTTGAAAATCCCTTATATCCGGAAAATCATGAACGGCAACCGGGAAAGCGTCGGTCGTGATCGGGCCGCTGCATGCGACCGTACCGCGCATGGCGCTCCCGCAGGCGGTTGAACCCGCCGCTGCCCCTACCGGTTCCGCACCGGCCCTGCCGATCCGCCCGTCTCCCCACGGGTGGCCGGCGGCCGTGATGCGCCGGGCGGGGAAATGTCGGACGGGGCGACGCTGCCCGACAGGACGGCATGAACGACAGGACGGCGGGTCAGGGCGGGGTGTCCGGGCCGGCAGTCTAGCAGAACCAGGCCAACGCACGAACAATACGTGCGGTTACGACAGTTCAGAGCGCCCCGGATAACGGGGCGCTGCCAGGAGGCCGCAGGCGCGTGGTGCCCCGATCGCGCGCCGCGGACGACCAAGGTCGAGAGACGTAAAACGAGGGCACGGTCTTCCCATGAACACTGACACCAACGTCGCCGAGGCGACCCGCAGCCAGCCGGTCAAGGCGCTCTATGAAGTCGGCGAGATTCCTCCGCTCGGTCATACCCCCGACCAGATGTATGCCTGGTGTATCCGCAAGGAACGCCACGGCAACCCCGACACCGCCATGCAGGTGGAGGTGGTGGAAACCCCCAAGGATCTGGCTGCGGACGAAGTGCTGGTCATGGTGATGGCGGCCGGCGTCAACTATAACGGTGTCTGGGCGGCGCTGGGCCGCCCGATCTCGCCGTTCGACGGCCACAAGGCGCCTTATCACATCGCGGGCTCCGACGCCGCCGGCATCGTCTGGGCGGTGGGATCGCGCGTGAAGCGCTTCAAGGTCGGCGACGAGGTCGTGGTTCACTGCAACCAGGATGATGGCGACGACGAGGAGTGCAATGGCGGCGATCCGATGTTCTCGCCGTCGCAGCGCATCTGGGGCTATGAGACCCCGGACGGATCCTTCGCGCAGTTCTGCCGCGTGCAGTCGCGCCAGTTGATGCCGCGCCCGGCGCATCTGACCTGGGAAGAGAGCGGCTGCTATATGCTGACGCTCGCCACCGCCTATCGCATGCTGTTCGGCCATCGCCCGCACATCCTGCGCCCCGGCGACAATGTCCTGGTCTGGGGTGCCGCCGGCGGTCTGGGTTCGATGGCCTTGCAGCTGATCGCGACCGCGGGCGCCAACGGCATCGCCGTGATCTCGGAAGACAACAAGCGCGATTTCGTGCTCAGCCTGGGCGCCAAGGCCGCGATCAACCGCAAGAATTTCGATTGCTGGGGCCGGCTGCCCGAGGTCGACGATGTCGAGGGCTATAACGACTATGTCCGCCGGGTCCGCGCCTTCGGCAAGGCGATCTGGGACGTGACCGGCAAGGGCAATGACGTCGATTTCGTCTTCGAGCATCCGGGCGAGCAGACCTTCCCGGTGTCGACCTATGTGGTCAAGCGCGGCGGCATGGTGGTGTTCTGCGCCGGCACCACCGGCTATAACCTGACCATGGATGCCCGCTTCGTGTGGATGCGCCAGAAGCGCATTCAGGGCAGCCATTTCGCCAATCTGAAGCAGGCGGCGCAGGCCAACCGGCTGGTGATCGAGCGCCGGCTGGACCCGTGCATGTCGGAAGTGTTCCCGTGGGAGGACATCCCCGAGGCGCATATGAAGATGCTCCGCAACCAGCACAAGCCCGGTAACATGGCCGTGCTGATCCAGGCCCCGCGCCCGGGCCTGCGGACCATCGAGGACGCTGTCGAAGGCTGACGCGCCCCTGCCAAGGGCGGCCGCGCATGGTCTGTCACCTCGCGCCCCGGCCCGGAGCCCCATCCGGCCGGCTATGCGGTGTGGCGGTCATGCGCGGCCGTGACGCATGCGACCCGCTTCGATCCCGACCGCGCGGGGGCACTGGACAGGACGCTTCGTCGCGCCATCTGTGGACCAGACGCCCCGCCGCCTGCACCGACCAAGTTCCGACCGGAGGTCTCTTCCCCCATGTCCGCTTCCACTTCGCTCGCCACCACCGCCGCCGATGACCTGTCGTCGGTGGTGATCGACGATCTGCTCGATCGCGCCGAACGGGCGCTGGCCACGGCCGAGGCCTATGCCGATGCGGTGCAGACCGCCGTGGGCGGGCTGGTGCGCAGCGACGGCCGGGTCGACGCGGGCAGGCTCGACGCCAATCAGCATGCGGTGCACGGCCTCGCCTGGGTCGCGACCTATGTCGAGGCGCTGCGCCAGATGCTGGGCTGGGCCCGGCGGCTTGAGGCTGATGGCCGGTTGGGCGCGCTGGAAGAGCTGATGCTTCAGGCGGCGTTCGGCGAATATCTGGCGCAGCTGGCCGGCGGCCTGCCGATGTCGCAGGGCGAGATGGTGCGCCCGGCCGATTTCGGCCTGACGGCCGAGGCGGCGGCTCTGGGCCAGGGCGATGCCGGCGTGTTCTCCGCCCGTGGCAACACCGCCGCCGTGCGGGGCGCGCTGGCCGGCCTGATCGCCGACGGCAATTTCGGTGACCTTGGGCTCGAAGACGACACCCTGCTGATGATCCGCGACCAGTTCCGCCGCTTCGTCGAGGAAAAGGTCGTGCCCTTCGCCCATGACTGGCATAAGAACGACGTGCTGATCCCGATCGAGGTCGTGGAGCAGATGGCCGAGCTTGGCGTGTTCGGCCTGACGGTGCCCGAGGAATTCGGCGGCCTGGGCATGACCAAGGTCGCCATGTGCCTGGTGACCGAGGAATTGTCGCGCGGCTATATCGGCGTCGGCTCGCTGGGCACCCGGTCCGAGATCGCGGCCGAACTGATCCGCCTGGGCGGCACCGAAGACCAGAAGCAGCATTTCCTGCCCAAGCTCGCCTCGGGCGAGATCCTGCCGACGGCGGTGTTCACCGAGCCCGGAACCGGATCGGATCTGGGCAGCCTGAAGACCCGTGCCACGCTGAACGGCGATGCCTATACCGTCACCGGCAACAAGACCTGGATCACCCATGCCGCCCGCGCCGATCTGATGACCCTGCTGGTCCGCACCGATCCGGCGACGAAGAATTATTCGGGCCTGTCGATGATGCTGGCCGAAAAGCCGCGCGGCACCGACGCCGACCCGTTCCCGGCCCAGGGCATGAGCGGCGGCGAGATCCGGGTGCTGGGCTATCGCGGCATGAAGGAATATGAGATCGGCTTCGACGACTTCCAGGTGCCGGCCGCCAACCTGCTGGGCCGGGTGGAGGGCCAGGGCTTCAAGCAGTTGATGGCGACGTTCGAAAGCGCCCGCATCCAGACGGCGGCGCGCGCGGTGGGCGTTGCCCAGTCGGCGTTGGAGATGGGCCTGCGCTATGCCCATGAGCGGGTGCAGTTCAACAAGCCGATCTATGCCTTCCCGCGGGTGTCGTCGAAGCTGGTCTGGGCGGCGGTGGAGATCATGATCGCTCGCCAGTTGACTTATTTCTCGGCCCGCGAAAAGGACAGCGACCGGCGCTGCGACCTGGAAGCCGGCATGGCCAAACTGCTGGCGGCCCGCGTCGCCTGGGCCACGGCCGACAATGCCGTGCAGGTCCATGGCGGCAATGGTTATGCCGAGGAATATCCGATCAGCCGGGTGCTGTGCGATGCCCGGATCCTGAACGTGTTCGAGGGTGCAGCCGAGATCCAGGCGCAGGTCATCGCCCGCCGCCTGCTGGGCTGATCCGCGCGCGGCGGTTTCCGGCGCCGGCGGATCGGCCGGCGCCATCCCCCCTGTCAGATCCGGTCAGCCGGAACCATATTGAGGCTCATGGATATGTCGGGTGTGATGTCGGTGCTGATCGTGGTCGCGATGGTCGCCACGGCCGCCGTTCTGATGGTCGGGGTGATGTCGATGCTTGTCGGCGGCCGCTTCAACCAGAAATACTCAAACAAGCTGATGCAGTGGCGGGTGGGGCTTCAGGGCCTGGCGATCGTGCTGGTGCTGCTGTTTCTGCTGATGTCCGGGCGCTGAGGCGTCCGACGTCCACCTTCAGCGGGCAACCCCTTATCAACCAACGGAGCCTTCCCCCATGGTGCAGTTGACCCGGATCTATACCCGCGGCGGAGACCGGGGCGAGACCTCGCTCGGCGATGGCAGCCGGCGGCCCAAGGATGATCTGCGGGTGGCGTCCTATGGCACTGTCGATGAGGCCAATGGTGTGATCGGCCTGGTGCGTCAGCATGTCGAGACCGGCAGCGATGCCGATACCATGCTGATGCGCATCCAGAACGACATGTTCGATCTGGGCGCTGATCTGGCCTGCCCGGCAGGCGACGACCCGGTAAAGGAGGCGCGCAGCCTGCGTATCCATCCGGCGCAGGTCGACCGGCTGGAAGCGGAGATCGACGCGATGAACGCGGAACTGGCGCCGCTGAAATCCTTCGTGCTGCCCGGTGGCACGCCGGCCGCCGCTTATCTGCATCTGGCACGCACGGTGGTGCGCCGCGCCGAGCGCGAGCTTGTCGAAGTGATGCGGGTGGAGCCGGTGAACGAGGCGGCGCTGCGTTATCTGAACCGCTTGTCGGACCATCTGTTCGTGATGGCGCGGCATTTGAACGACAAAGGTGCCCGGGATGTGCTGTGGGTGCCGGGCGCAAACCGTTGATGCCGCGGTAAGCTGCGGCGTTCCTTGCATTTTCGAGAGGTGCCCCGAAATTGACTCCGCTGCATTGAGCGCCTAATGTGCGGTGGACTTGATCGGGGGGAACCGGCAGTCAGTGCATTTTCGGTCCTGGGGGCGCGCACACGGCATCGACCGTGGCCTCCAAGACAGGCATACGCACGGCCCCGGCCGCCTGTCGGAACAGCGAACCGTCCGGCTGTGGTCCCGCTGAGGGGGTCGGGCCGCTGCCCGGACGACGAAGAGCCGATGAAACCCAACTGGAGTCGGGAGATCTATGAAGGTACTCGTCCCCGTAAAGCGCGTGGTCGACTATAACGTCAAGGTCCGTGTCAAGGCTGACCAGACCGGCGTCGACCTCGCCAACGTCAAAATGTCGATGAACCCCTTCGACGAGATCGCAGTCGAGGAAGCCGTTCGGCTGAAGGAAGCCGGCAAGGCGACCGAGATCGTGGTGGTCTCCATCGGCCCCAAGGGCGCGCAGGAGCAGATCCGCACGGCATTGGCCATGGGCGCCGATCGCGGCCTGCTGATCGAGACCGACGACGAGGTTCAGCCGCTGGCGGTCGCCAAGCTGCTGAAGGCCGTGGTCGAGGCCGAACAGCCGCAGCTCGTGGTTCTGGGCAAGCAGGCGATCGACGACGACTCGAACCAGACCGGCCAGATGCTGGCGGCGCTGATGGGCTGGCCCCAGGGCACCTTCGCGTCCAAGGTGACGGTGGGTGACGGCGAGGTCGAGGTGATCCGCGAGATCGACGGCGGTCTTCAGACCGTGGCGCTGAAGCTGCCCGCGATCGTGACCACCGATCTGCGCTTGAACGAGCCGCGCTATGCCTCGCTGCCCAACATCATGAAGGCGAAGAAGAAGCCGCTCGATGCCAAAACCCCGGCTGATTTCGGTGTCGACATCGCGCCGCGTCTGAAGACGCTGAAGGTGTCGGAGCCGCCGAAGCGCAAGGGCGGCATCAAAGTGCCCGATATCGCGACGCTGGTCGACAAGCTGAAGAACGAGGCGGGGGTTATCTGACCATGGCTGTTCTTGTCATTGCCGATCACAACAACGCGACTCTGGGTGCGGCGACCCTGAATGCGGTCACCGCGGGCACCAGGCTGGGCGATGTCCATGTCCTGGTCGCCGGCAAGGATGCCGGTGCCGTGGCCGAAGCCGCCGCCAAGGTGGCCGGCGTCGCCAAGGTGCTGCACGCCGAAGGCGACCAGTACGCCGCCAACCTGCCTGAGAACCTGGCACCGCTGGTCGTGGGCCTTGCCGACGGCTACAGCCACATCGTGGCCTCGGCCACCAGCGCATCCAAGAACGTGATGCCGCGCGTGGCCGCCCTGCTGGATGTGGCGCAGATTTCGGAAGCGATCGAGATCGTGTCGGAAGACACCTTCGTGCGCCCGATCTATGCCGGCAACGCCCTTGCCACCGTTCAGTCGGGCGACAAGGTGAAGGTGCTGACGGTGCGCGGCACCGCCTTCAAGGCCGCCGAGGCCGAAGGTGGCTCCGCCACGGTCGAGAGCATTCAGGCCGCCGATGACGCGGCGGTCAGCCGCTTCGTGGGCGAGAGCCTGAGCAAGTCCGAGCGCCCGGAACTGGCCTCGGCCAAGATCGTGGTCTCGGGCGGCCGTGGTGTCGGCAGCTCCGACAACTTCAAGATCATCGAAGGCCTGGCCGATGCGCTGGGTGCGGCGGTCGGCGCCAGCCGCGCCGCCGTCGATGCGGGTTATGTGCCCAACGACTATCAGGTCGGCCAGACCGGCAAGGTGGTCGCGCCGCAGCTCTATGTGGCGGTCGGCATCTCGGGTGCCATCCAGCATCTGGCCGGCATGAAGGACAGCAAGGTGATCGTTGCGATCAACAAGGACGAAGAGGCGCCGATCTTCCAGGTCGCCGATTACGGCCTTGTGGGCGATCTGTTCAAGATCGTGCCCGAGCTGACCGAGACGCTGAAGAAGTGATGTAACATATGGCAGGCAGCCCGCCGGCCATGTGAAAGAAAACCGAGCCCGGCGTGATGTCTTGCGCAATCTTCGAAAAGAAGATTGCACATGGCATCGCTCCGGGCTGTCAAGTCGAAGAAGGTGCGGTCCTCATGATCAGGAAGATCGGCGTCATCGGGGCGGGCCAGATGGGCCGCGGCATCGCGCATGTCTGCGCGCTTGCCGGCTACGAGGTCACGATGGTCGATATCTCCGAGGCTCAGCTGGCGAAGGGCCTGGACCGGATCGAGCAGGCGCTCGACCGGCAGGTGTCGCGCAGCGAGATCGAGCCCGGGGACAAGCCCGCCGCTTTGTCCAGGATCAAGCCGCAGGTCGGCTATGCCGGCTTCGACGATCTGGATCTGGTGGTCGAGGCGGCGACCGAGGACGAGAGTCTGAAGCGCAAGATTTTCGCCGACATCCGCGACATCGTGAAGGATGAGGTGATCGTCGCGACCAACACCTCGTCGCTGTCGATCACGCGGCTGGCGGCGGCAATGCGCCACCCGGAAAAGTTCATGGGCATGCATTTCATGAACCCGGTGCCGCGCATGCAGCTTGTTGAGCTGATCCGGGGTATCGCCACCGACAATCCGACCTATGAGGTCGTCCGCGAGCTGGTGTTCAAGCTCGACAAGACCCCGGCGGTCTCGGAAGACTTCCCGGCCTTCATCGTCAACCGCATCCTGCTGCCGATGATCAACGAGGCGATCTATACCCTGTATGAGGGTGTGGGCACCGTCGAGGCGATCGACACCGCCATGAAGCTGGGCGCCAACCACCCGATGGGCCCGCTGGAACTGGCGGATTTCATCGGCCTGGACACCTGCCTGTCGATCATGCAGGTGCTGTATGACGGCCTGGCCGACAGCAAGTACCGGCCCTGTCCGCTGCTGGTGAAATATGTCGAGGCCGGCTGGCTGGGCCGCAAGACCGATCGCGGCTTCTATGACTATCGCGGCGACGTGCCGGTTCCGACCCGCTGAGCGGCCGCGCCCTGGCAGGTCTTGCCGGGCGGACAGTGCCGCGTAGGCATCATCGGGCATGACATCCGCCGGCGGTTGCGCAGTGCGTGCCGCCGGCGTTTCCTTAGCCGGCCGGCGGCCCCTGGGCGGCCACGGCATCGATCAGTGCCACGCCCTCGGCTGCGTCCCAATGGGCGATGCCCACCAGCCGCGCCACTTCGCGGCCCTGGCGGTCGATGATCAGGGTGGTCGGCAGGCCGGCGACCTGAAGCGCGCCCAGAGTCTTCATCGACTTGTCGATGGTGACGTCCAGGCCGGTGAGTTGCAGCCGGTCCAGGAACGGTGCCACGACCGCGGCGCCGCCCTGGTCTGCCGCCACCGCGAGCACGGTGAAGTCGGGGCCGCCACGGCTGGTCTGAAGCCTGAGCAGGGCCGGCATTTCCTCGATGCAGGGCGCGCACCATGTGGCCCAGAGGTTGAGCAGGACCACCCGGCCGCGATAATCCTCAAGACTGGCCGGGCTGCCGTCAAGCCGGGTCATCGGCAGATCGGGCAGCGGTTTCGGCGTATCATGGACGATGAGCTTGGCAAGACTGCCGCGTGCAAGCGCCTGATCCAGCCCTGCCGGCTTGTCGCCGGGGCCGAAGCCGCGGTAGATAAGGACACCGGCCGCGATGACGACGATGGCGGCGATGATGGCGATGACGGGCTTTTTCATGGCGGGGGTATCTGGCCTCCGGGGATGTCCGTGCCTGCAAGGAGCCTTGAAGCAAGATGACCAGCGACAGCAAGGGCGGCGCCGGCCGCGCGAGCGGCGTGATGATGTGGGGCGGACATTTCGACAGCGCGCCCTCGGATCTGATGCAGGAGATTAATGCCTCCATCGATTTCGACAAGCGCCTCTATGCCCAGGACATCGCCGGATCGCGTGCCCATGCCCGGATGCTGGGCGCCCAGGGCATCTTGTCGGCCGACGATGTGCAGGCGATCGATGGCGGTCTGGATCAGGTTCTGGCCGAGATCGAGGGCGGTGATTTTCCGTTCAGCCGGGCGCTTGAAGACATTCACATGAATGTCGAGGCGCGGTTGACCGAGTTGATCGGCGATGCAGGCAAGCGTCTGCACACCGGCCGGTCGCGCAACGATCAGGTGGCGACCGATTTCCGCCTGTGGCTGCGCGATATGCTCGACCGCTTCGACATCCAGTTGCGCGACCTTCAGGCGGCGCTGATCGAGCGCGCCGAACAGCATGCCGAGACGGTGATGCCCGGCTTCACTCATCTGCAGACCGCTCAGCCGGTGACGCTTGGCCATCATTTCCTGGCCTATGTCGAGATGTTCGGGCGCGATCGCGGCCGGATGGCCGATGCCCGCCGGCGGCTGAACGAAAGCCCGCTGGGCTCGGCGGCGCTGGCCGGCACCTCGTTCCCGATCGACCGGCACATGACCGCCCAGGCATTGGGCTTCGACCGGCCGATGGCCAATTCGCTGGATGGCGTGTCGGCGCGTGATTTCGCGCTGGAATTCCTGGGGGCCGCCACGATCTGCGCCACCCACCTCTCGCGGATCGCCGAGGAGTTGGTGATCTGGTCGTCGGCGCCGTTCCGCTTCGTGCGGATGTCGGACGCCTATACCACCGGCTCGTCGATCATGCCGCAGAAGCGCAACCCCGATGCCGCCGAACTGGTCCGCGCCAAGGTCGGCCGGATCATGGGCGCGCAGGTGACGCTGATGACGGTGATGAAGGGCCTGCCTCTGGCCTATTCCAAGGACATGCAGGAAGACAAGGAACCGACCTTCGATGCGGTCGACGCCCTGTCGCTGGCGGTGCAGGCGACCACCGGCATGATCCGCGACCTGACCGTGAACCCCGATGCGATGCGCGCCCAGGCGGCCGGCGGCTATTCCACCGCCACCGATCTTGCCGACTGGCTGGTCCGCGCGGCCGGGCTGCCGTTCCGCGAGGCCCATCACCTGACCGGCCGGGTGGTGCGTGCGGCCGAACAGCGGGGCCTGAGACTGGACGAGTTGACGGCGGAGGATCTGGCGGCGGTCGATGCTCGCATCGGCGCCGAGGCAATGGCGGTGCTGACCGTCGATGCCTCGGTCCGCAGCCGCACGTCATATGGCGGAACCGCGCCTGAGGGCGTGCGCGCCCGCGCGGCCGATGCAAGGGAGCGTTTCCTGTGACCCGGATTTCTGTTGCCCCGGCCGCCGTGGACGGCCCCCGGCGGATGCTGCGGCACGCGGCTATAGCCGTGATGCTGGCGCTGACACTGACGGCCTGCGGCAAGAAGGGCACGCCGGTGCCGCCGATGGCCGTGGCGCCGGATGGCACCGTCGATCGCGACAAGCTGCCGGATTACACGCCCGAGAACGACCCGCGCTCGCTGATGACACCCGGCCGGATCAACGGCCCGGGCCTCGGCGTTCCGCCTTATTGAGGACTGGACCGCATGGACCATTTCGAGTATCGCGCGGGCCGTCTTCATGCCGAAGACGTGCCGCTTGAGCGGATCGCTGCCGAAGTTGGCACGCCGGTGTATGTCTATTCGCGGGCGACCCTGACCCGGCACGCGCGGGTATTCCGCGATGCCCTGGCGGGCCGCATCGCGCCCCATGGGCGGGCGCCGCTGATCTGCTATGCCGTCAAGGCCAATGGCAATCAGGCGGTGCTGAGGATATTGGCAGCCGAGGGCTATGGCGCCGACGTGGTCTCGGCCGGCGAGATGAAGCGGGCGCTGGCCGCCGGCATCCCGGCCGGGAAGATCGTGTTCTCAGGCGTGGCCAAGACAGACGGCGAGATCCGGGCCGCACTTGAGGCCGGCATTCTGCAGTTCAATGTCGAGAGCGATGCGGAACTGGATGCTATCGACCGGGTGGCCGGCGCCATGGGGCAGATCGCCAAGGTGTCGTTGCGCATCAACCCCGATATCGATGCCGGCACCCATGCCAAGATCACCACCGGCAAGGCCGACAACAAATTCGGGATCGCCTGGGACCGGGCGCCGGATGTCTATGCCCATGCCAGCCGGCTGGCCCATGTCGAGGCGACCGGCATCGACCTGCATATCGGGTCGCAATTGTCGAAGCTGGAACCGTTCGAGGCGGCCTTCACCCGCACGGTGGGGCTGGTCCGCAGCCTGCGCGCCGCCGGCCACCCGATCCGCCATCTGGATCTGGGCGGCGGGCTGGGCATTCCCTATGACGACGAGACGCCGCCGGCGCCCGAGGCCTATGCCGACATGGTCGCCCGGGTCACCGGTGATCTGGATCTGCAGCTGATTTTCGAGCCGGGCCGCGTGATCGTGGGCAATGCCGGGCTGATGATGTCGCGGGTGGTTTATGTGAAGGACACCGCGGCCAAGCGGTTCCTGATCCTGGATGCCGGCATGAACGACCTGATGCGCCCGGCGCTGTATGACGCCTATCACGAGGTGGTGGCCGTCAGCGAACCCGCAGCGGATGCGCCACGCGCGCCGGTCGAAATCGTGGGGCCGGTCTGCGAGAGCACCGATGTCTTCGCCCGCGACCGGTTGATGCCGCCGCTCAATGCCGGTGATCTGGTGGCCTTCCGCTCGGCCGGCGCCTATGGCGCCACCATGTCGAACACCTATAACGCCCGCGAACTGGTGCCTGAGGTTCTGGTCGACGGCGACCGCTATGCGGTGATCCGGCCTCGCCAGAGCATCGAGGATCTGATCGCCATGGACCGGGTGCCCGCCTGGTTATAATACCAGATCCGACTGATGCCTGCTCACGCCGAGAGTCCCAAACGGCCTTTGGCGTGATTCACAATTGCAGGCTGTCGGAGGCTTGCGATGGCGGCGGCGATTGGTTTGCGTTCGGCCTTCGGGGAGGGTTTGCGGCGCATCGCGCTGGCGGCTTCTGAGACACGATACTCTACGGCACCATCGGCGTCTGGATGCTTGCCGCACTCAGCGTCTTCACCTTCGGGAGGAGGAGAGATGTCGATAGCGCGTCATGAGGTTGGAGCCCCCGTCAGCCCGCCGGTCCTTGCGTCCTGCGCTATGCCAAGGTCGGCGCGGTCGAGCGACGTGCCATCTCGACGAACAGACGTCCGGCCCGCGAGAGTGGCCGCGCTGGCGAGGCAACGAGTCCGAACGCGCGATGCAGCGGTGACGTGAGTTTCGAAACCCGGAAGCCGCGCCGCTGTTCCGGAAGGGTGGATTCCGGCACGAGGCTGACACCCGCGCCCTCCCGAACCAGGGCAATCGCGCTCGACCAGTCGCGCACCTCGATCTGCACGTTCTGGAGCGTCAATCCAGCCGCGTCGGCAAGCGAGCGGGCGTTCGTATGGCACCCGCCGGTGGCGAGGACGAAGGGCGCTGCCGCCAGTTCGGCCAACGAGACCGAACTCCGCCGTGACAGGGGATGCGCCGCCGGCAGGATCGGAACCCAGGCATCTCGCCCGAGCGGAACGGCATTTCTGGCCGGAGACGGGTTGAGAACGACGCCGAGGTCGATCGATCCCGCCGTAAGCCAAGTCTCCACTTCCATGTCATCGGTTTCGAGCGGCACGAGGTCGACGCCTGGATGGAGCGTGCGAAAGCGGCGAAGCAAGGGTGGAAGGACGGTGGCAAAGACACTGGGGAACCCGGCCAGACGGATGGCGCTGGTCTCCTCGCCGATCAGCGCCATTGCTTCCCTTTCGATCGCCTCCAGATGCGAAAGGGCCGCACGCGCATGGTCGAGCGCGCGCTCTCCGAAGGCGGTCAACTCGACACCCCGTGGCTGCCGGATGAGCAGCTTCACCCCCAGGTTTTCTTCGAGCGCCGCCAGGGCTTGGCTCATCCCAGATTGGGTGACGCCGAGCTTATCCGCGGCTGCGGTGAAGCTGCCGGCCTCGGCGACGGCGATCAGGCTCTGGAGTTGGGTCAGGTTCATAGTAGGTGATCTTATACCAGGAAAATATGGACGTAATTTTTATCATATCACGAGGCCTGCCAATGTGGGTGGCGATCTCCCCCCTCAGCGAGGCCCTGACGATGAAGCTCTATTTCGCCCCCGACACCTGTTCGTTCTCGCCGCACATCGTGCTTCAAGAGCTCGGAATGCCCTACGAACTCGTCCGCGTGAACAATCGGACGAAACGCACATCCACCGGAGAGGACTTCCTCGCCATCAATCCAAAGGGCTATGTCGCAGCACTCGAACTCGAGACCGGCGAGGCTCTGACCGAAGGCCCGGCCATCGTTCAGTATCTGGCCGACCTGAGGCCGGAAGCGGGATTGGCTCCGGCCGCTGGTACGCTGGCACGGGTTCGGCTCCAGGAATGGCTCAACTTCATCACCAGCGAGGTCCATGCCGGATCGAGCCCGCTGTTCAATCGAGCCTTGCCGGAGGAGGCGCTGGTGATCTTCCGGGACCGGCTGTTCCGGCGTCTCGACTTCATCGAGGTGAATCTCGCATCTCGGGATTATCTGGTGGGCGACGGCTTCACGGTCGCCGACGCCTACCTCTTCACCGTGCTCGGCTGGATGAAGGGGTTTTCGATCGATCTCGACCGTTGGCCGGCGATTGCGCTCTACATGCAGCGCATCGACACGCGGGCGTCCGTCCAATCTGCTTTGGCACGGGAGGCGGAGATTCCTCCCGTGGAATGACACGCAAGTTCGACGTCGACCCGTTGATCGGAAAGCGGCCGGTGGTCGCGGCGCGCGGCAGAGAAGATTCAGGGAGCGTCATCTCGTTGGAACGTTCCCGGCGCACAGGATCGGACAGCGCCGACAACCATCCGGCAGGTTTGGGGTGGAGGATGCCTCAGATCAGGGCATCCGCCGGCCGGATCGTGCCGACCTCGGCGCCGGCCCAGGTGGTGACGCCGCGCCGGCTCCAGGGCGCCAGGGCTTCCAGGTCGGCCGCATCGAGGGCGCCCAGCCGGGCCAGAACCGCGACCAGCGCGGTTTCGGCCGCACGCACGGCGCCATCCTCGACTTTCAGCGCAACGCCCAGGCCCAGTGCCGGCAGGGCGGCGGCATAGACGCCCTCGGCGCCCACTTTGGCCAGCACCCGGCCGGGCGCGCGGCCGGCCAGGGCCGAACACAGGCGGCCCTGGCCGGCGATCAGGTGTGGTGCCTGCCAGACCGCGTCGGTCAGCCGGCGCATCGCCGCCTGACGGGCGGCGGCCTCACGCGATGGATCGGCAATACGGGCGAAGGCCAGCGCCAGGGCCTGCAGGGGCATGGCGATCACCGGGATGCCGCAGCCGTCGATGCCTTCGGGGGCCGCATCGAGCGGATGGTCGCCAAGCTCGGCCAGGGCGTCGCGCCAGCGCCGCTGCACCGGGTGGTCGCGATCACCATAGCCGGCCAGCGGCTCGCCCAGATGACGGGCAGTGGTGAGAAAGCCGCAATGCTTGCCCGAACAGTTGTTATGGGCGCGTGACGGCGCCCCGCCATCGCGGACCAGCGCCCGGGCGGCGGCCTCGGTGGTCGGCCAATGGGCGCCGCAGATCAGGTTCTCGGTGCCGAGCCCCAGCCGGTCCAGCCATGCCTGAACCCGCTGGACATGGACCGGCTCGCCGCCATGGCTGGCCTGGGCTAGCGACAGATCGGCCGGCGACAGCCCCAGCGCATCGGCGGCGCCGCTTTCGATCAGCTGCAGGGCTTGAACCGGCTTGGTGGCCGAGCGCGGATAGACCAGCCGCGCCGCATCGCCCACCGACAGCACCACCTGCCCGCGGGCGTTCACCACCGCCACCGCACCGCGATGCCGGCTTTCCACAAAGCCGCCGCGCACCACCTCGACCAGCACCGGATCGGTGTTCATGCCCCGCCCGCCCTCAGTCACGCCCGCCCGCCCTCATTCACGCCTGCTTGTCCTCATTCACGCCCGTGTGGCCATGACCGGGCCACAATGCGCGAAGCCGCACCGCCGTTCAAGTCGGGTGGGGGCAGGTGGGGTGGGTCGGCGGCCGCGGGTCGATCAGAAGCGGATGAAGGGGTTCAGCAGCCGGCCCAGGGTTCCAGTCAGGGTGATCGGCGCATCCAGCACCGCCAGACACAGACACTCGCCGTCATCATGGGCGATCGGGCGATGGTCGACCGCGCCGGTCGAGATCGCGACGTCACCGGGCAGGTAGTCGCCGCTATGGTCGCGATAGCCGCCGGCCAGAACCATCAGCGCCTCGGTGCCCTTGTGGGTGTGATGCGGCATGGCCCGCCCGGCCCCGATCTTCATCAGCACGGTGCGGGTGCCGGGCCGCCCCACCGCCAGATCGACCGTGTGCACGCCGGGGCCGCTCCACCGCCAGGGCAGTGCGTCGGGCCGGGCGGGCAGATAGGCGAGCAATGGCCGGGGCAGGCGCAGTGCGTCGGCGCCCAGTGGCAGCAGGCTGTCGAGATCGACTCTATGCTGGCCGGTGGTGGCGCCATCGGGCGCATCATCGCCGGTCTCGGCATCCTCGGCATCGATGCGGGCGAACAGGCGCGACAGGGCATCGTCTGCGACCGGCACCGGCTGGGCCTCATCGAGCAGCGCGCCGCCCACGCCGTCGAGCAGCCGCAAGCTTTCGCGGCAGGACGGGCAGAGCGCCGCATGGCAGGCCACCAGCAGCGCGTTCGCCTCGTCCAGCGTGCCGGCGGCATAATCCACCAGCCATGCCTCGGGCATATGATGTTGCGGACCGGTCATCCGGCGGTCTCCCATCGGGCCTTTGCCCGTCCTCGTCTGATACGCCATCACTGCACCGGACCCAATGTCTGGGCCAGCGCGACCCTGAGCTTGGAAAGGGCCAGACGCAGCCTGGACTTCACCGTGCCGAGCGGCAGATCCTCGGTTTCAGCGATGACGCTGTGGGATTTGTCCTCGAAGAAGGCCAGTTTCAGCAGGTGGGCCTGATCGTCGGGCAGTGTCGCGATGGCTGCCTTCAGCCGGGCATGATCCTGCTGATCGCAATAGGCGGTTTCGGCCGATGCCACCATGCCGTCGCCCGTCAGGGTCGGGTCGTCCAGCTCGATCCCCGGCCGTCGTTCCCGCCGCAACGCATCGATGCTGCGGTTGCGGGCGATGGTGAAGATCCAGGTGGACACCGACGCCTGACGCCGATCGAAGCGATCCGCCTTGCGCCAGACGATCAGCAGGGTTTCCTGGGTGATCTCTTCGGCGCGCCCGGCATCGAGGCCGCGGCGCATCAGGAACCCCTTCACGCGGGGCGCGAAATATCCGAACAGCTCGCCAAAGGCCCGGCGATCCTGATCGCGGGCGATCAGAACCATCAGGTCGGCCATGTGTTCGGATGCCGGGCGCGAGCCTTCGGAAGCCCCGCCACGACCGCTCGCCGTGGTCATGATGCCATCTAACAGAACTGTCGCGCGGGCCGCAAGCAGGCGCCGGGGCACGGGCCGGGATATCGTCTGGATCTGCACGCAGGTGTCGTCCGTCATGCGCCGGCCTTTCGGGCCACTCGTGGCTGTGGATACACTGCCAATACGATGTGGCGGCGGTTGCGGATCACGCGACGCCCGTTGATCATACGCTTTATTTCAGGGCGCCATGCGGCGCCAAAACCGACGACCAGGGTCGTACAACCCCCCGCAATATTTGACGCGGGCGCCCGTGCAGGCGCATATACCGGCCGAAGAGGAGACGCCGCGCGGACATGGCGGTTCGCAATGAGCCAGGCCTGTGTCCGCCACCCGCTGACTGCCTGATGGAGCCGAGGACGCGATGACCGAGATCACCACCGCCGCCGCAACGCGCGTCGAGAAGGACACGATGGGGTCGCTCGACGTGCCAGCCGATCGTTACTGGGGCGCCCAGACCCAGCGGTCGCTTCAGAACTTCAAGATCGGCGGCGAGAAGATGCCGGTGCCGCTGGTGCGCGCGCTGGGCACCCAGAAGCTGGCCTCGGCGCGGGTGAACATGGCGCTGGGCGTGCTGGACACCAGGATCGGCGAGGCGGTTGCCGCAGCCGCCCAGGAAGTGGCCGATGGCAAGCTGGACGACCATTTCCCGCTGGTCGTCTGGCAGACCGGGTCTGGCACCCAGAGCAACATGAACGCCAACGAGGTGATCGCCAACCGCGCGATCGAGATGCTGGGCGGCGTGATCGGCTCGAAGAGCCCGGTGCATCCGAACGACCATGTCAATTGCGGCCAGTCGTCGAACGACACCTTCCCGACCGCCATGCATATCGCGGCGGCGGTCGAGGCCACCGGCCATCTGATCCCCAGCCTGCGCCATCTGCACAAGGCGCTGGCCGACAAGGCCGATGCCTTCGCCGACATCATCAAGATCGGCCGCACCCACACCCAGGATGCCACGCCCCTGACGCTGGGCCAGGAATTCGGCGGCTATGCCCGCCAGATCGAATATGGCATCGCGCGGGTCGAGGGCTCGCTGGCGCGGGTCTACGAACTGGCGCAGGGCGGCACGGCGGTCGGCACCGGCCTGAACGCCAAGATCGGCTTCGCCGAGGCCTTCGCCGACGAGGTCGCCAAGATCACCGGCCTGCCGTTCATCACCGCCGCCAACAAATTCGAGGCACTGGCCGCGAATGATGCGCTGGTCGAGCTGTCGGGCGCGCTGAACGTGCTGGCCGCCAGCGTGATGAAGATCGCCAACGACATCCGCTTCCTGGGCTCCGGCCCGCGTTCGGGCCTGGGCGAACTGCTGCTGCCGGAAAACGAGCCCGGCTCGTCGATCATGCCCGGCAAGGTCAACCCCACCCAGTGCGAGGCGCTGACCATGGTGGCGACCCAGGTGATGGGCAATCATGTGACGGTGACGGTGGCCGGATCGAACGGCCATTTCGAGCTGAACGTGTTCAAGCCGGTCATCATCTACAACGTGCTGCAGTCGATCCGCCTGCTGGGCGACGCGGCGGTCAGCTTCGCCGACAATTGCGTGGTCGGCATCGAGGCCAATACCGGCCGCATCGACGAGCTGATGCGCAACTCGCTGATGCTGGTGACGGCGCTGAACCCCTATATCGGCTATGACAACGCCGCCAAGGCCGCCAAGACCGCCCATAAGGAAGGCACCAGCCTGAAGACGGCGGTGGTGACGCTGGGCCTGCTGACCGAAGACGAGTTCGACCGCTATGTCGACCCGAAGCTGATGGTCGGCCCCAGCGCCTGATCGATACGGGCCGATCCCGGACGGGGCGGACATCCATCATGACAACGGGCGGCACCGGGACACCGGCGCCGCCCGTTGTCATGTCGGCTTTTCCAGGCCGGGCGCGATCTGGTGGCCGATCAGCGCAGCCGGATGAACCCCAGTAGTTCGGCAATGCGGGCGCGGTCGAGTGTCTCGTTCTGCGGCACGCAGAGATGGCCATCCATGTGGGTGGCGGACAGTGTGGCAGGCAGGGCGGGCGCCTGGGGTTCTGGCCCGGGTTCGAGTCCGGGTTCCGGCTTTGGCATGGCTTCGGGTCGCAGGTCCGGCTTTGGCGCGGGCTGCGGCTGCGGTTCGGGCTTCGGCTGTGGTCGGGGAGGCGGGTCGGCCGCGGCCACAGCCTCTGTCATCGCCTCTTCGGGTGGTGTCTCGGCGGCGTCACCGCCGAACAGGCGGGCAAAGAAATCGGCAACCGGGTCGGACGCGGTCTCGGCCGCCGCCGTCTCGGTGTCTGCCTGGCGTTCGGCTGTGGCTTCCGGTTCTGGTTTGGCTTCGGATTCCGGTTCGGCATCGTCACCATCGAGCCAGCGGCCGACGCTTTCGAACAGGCTGCCCAGACTGTCCTGCGCCGCATCCGGGGCGGCGTCCTCGTCCGGCCCGGCCACCGCCTCGGGCTCCACCGCCTCGGGCTCGGCCGCAGCGGCGGGTGCCGCCACGGGGGCGGCCTCGGCTTCGGCCTGTGTGCCGGCGGGTTGATCGGCAAGCGCGGTCGAGAACAGCACGCAGCGGGCATTGGCTGTGTCGGCCCGCACCCAGTCGAGCGGCGCCTGTACCGCTCCCAAGGCCACCGTCATCTGGCCGCGTTCACCGATGGTATAGGCATAGCGCTGGAAATAGAGCGGCAGCGACGCCTCCAGCGCCGAGACGGGATCGCGTGGCGTGTCATCGCCGATCATTGCGCGATCGATGTCACTGGCGCCGGTGGTTCCGGCATCAGCCAAGGCGCGGCGGGCCTGTTCGCTGCGGGTGTTGCCCAGAAAGCCGCTGACCGCCGCGAACACCGCCTCGCCTTGCGGATCGGTGTCGCCCGCATTGCCGCCAGCGCCGCCGGCGATGCCGATCGGCCGGCCTTCACCGTCACGGGCGACAGGCGCCGTGGTGTCGGCCGGTGCCGACAGGTCGAGCCCGGCCAGACGGGGATCGGCCGCGCGCACCGGGGCGAGTGCCGGGCGGCCGTCATCATTGCCGGCTGGCTGTGAAGCGGTGGCGGCGGGGGCCGCGCGCACATCGGCGACTGGCCGTTGCTCTGTGTCTTCCTCTGTGTCATCTCCCGCCGGCTGATCGTCCGGTGCATCGGTCAGGGCATGGCGGCTTTCCGGCGACAGCCGCTGCACGCGCAGCTGGCCACGCGGCACGGCGCCATACAGATCACCATAATCGGCGATCGCCCGGTCATAGATGCCATAGGACTGAACCACGAAGCGCTGCGGCTGATCGTCGAGCGCCGGCCAGTCGATCCGCACCGGTGACTGCCGTTCGCTCATCACCCCATAGCGTGGCGGCACCATCTGATCGATCAGCGGCGCGCAGGCGGCCACGGGCATTAGCACCGACAGGGTTAGTACCGTCCGGCTGCGGGATGGGCGCGAGGTGGTCATGATGGCTGAGGCCTCGGGTGGACGGCCGGCGCCGTATGATGGCGGGCATCGGGGGGAGTGACGACGGCCACAGCCGATCACGGGCGCGTGCGCGGGTCAAGGCCGGCCGAACCGGCGGCGCCGTGCTTGCCCGGCATCGGTCGATCGGCTTTGATGCGGCGGGCCATCCACCGCCATGACGCGAGACCCCGAGCCGATGTCGCTGCTGACCATCATTCTGGCACCGATGCCGGTGCTGCTGGCCATGGGCCTGCTGGCCGCGCGCCGGTCTTCGATCGAGGCGGGGCTGGCCGGTGCGGCTCTGGGCGCCGGTCTGGCGCTGGCCGGCGGGCTGCCCGGCGCCGTGCTGGCCGATGCCGCCCTGCGGTCGCTGTGGATCGCCTGGATGGCGGTTTCGGTGATCCTGGCCGGGCTGGTGTTCGATGCCGTGGCATCGCCGGTGCGCGGATCGGCGTGGACCGATGCCGCAGCCACGACAGCCGGCCCGGATGACCGCCGCTATCGTCGGATCTTCACCGCCTGCATGCTGATCGGTCCATTTGCGGAAAGCGCCACCGGCTTCGGGGTGGGCGCGGTGGTGACCGCGGCTCTGCTGCGGGGGGAAGGGCTTGGTGGCGCGCGGGCGGCGGTGCTGGCGCTGCTCAGTCAGTTGCTGGTGCCCTGGGGCGCTCTGGCGATCGGCACTCAGGTCACGGCGGTGCTGATGCGTCATGATCCGCACCAGTTGGGGGCCGCCGCGGCAGCGGTGTCGGCGATCGCCTATGCCGGCGGGCTGGTGGTGCTGCGGCTGCAACTGGCGGCGGTGGGCATCCGGCCACGGCGCCGCGACCGGCTGATCGATCCGCCGCTGGTCGCCGGGCTGATCGTGGCGCTGGTTGTGGCTAATCTGTTTCTGGGGCCGGAAACCGCGGCGCTGGCGGCGCTGGGCCTGCCGATCGCGATCGATCTGGGCGTGCGGCGCCGCGACGTCGCCATCCGGACCACCACCCGCATCCTGGCGCCCTATCTTGCCCTGACCCTGGTGCTGCTGGTCACCCGGCTGGTGACGCCGCTGGCCGAGGCGCTGCGGCACTGGATCTGGCAGCCGGTCGACGGCCTGCCCGGCTATGCGCCGCTGCACCATCCTGCCGGCTGGCTGCTGGCGACCGCGGTCGTCGCCGCCCTGATGGCGGGCAACCGGCCGGGGCGGATCGGCCACGACATCGCACGCGGCCTTGGCCATGGCATCCGGCCGGCGGCGGCCACCATCGCCTTCGTGCTGCTGGCGGGGGTGTGGGCGGCGGGTGGCGCGCCGACGGTTCTGGCGGCGGCATGGCGCGATGTCGCCGCCGGCGCCGACTTGGCGATCATTCCGCCGCTGGCCGGCCTTGCGGGCTTCCTGACCGGCAGTAATGTGGCGGTGGCGGCGATGATCGCACCACTGGCCGATGCGCTGCCGGGGATGGGCGCCGACGGTGGCGGCGCCGGTGCCCTGATGGCGCTGCTGATCGCGGCCATGCTGCTGGTGGTCGGCGGGCTTGCCACCATGGTCTCGCCGATGCGCCTGGCGATGGCGGCGGCGCTGACCGGTGCGGCCGCCTCGGACGAGGCCGCCATCCGCCGCCGCAGCACGCCCCTGCCGGTGGCCGTGGCCCTGCTGCTGGGCCTTGCGGCGGCCGTGGCCGGGCTGCTTGGCTGACGGTCGCGCGGCCACAAGTGGCCGCATCCGGTGGTGGGACGCCGCAGCGATCGCCGATGACGACAGCGGCACAATCCTGCGCCCGCATGATGTTGCCGGCGGCGGTGCGGGGCGCTGGCGCCGCGATGTCGATGGCATGCTCGATATCGTCTGGTTCGGCGCCGTCGGCGACAATGACACCGACTGCACCACGGCCCTTCAGGCAGTCTTCAATGCGGCGCGAACCGCTTCCGGCGGTGCAAAGGACATTCTTCGGGTGGATGTGCCGGTCGGCCGCTTCGTTTTCAAGCAGACGCTGTGCCGCCGTCTCCATCTGCTATGAGGGGTTCAGCAGCCCCGGCTTCGATGGTGTCAGGCTCAACAATCTCTATGTCTATGGTCTGCGGATCGAAGACCCGCGCGCCACCGGCGTCTATGTTCAGGATGGTCGCGGCATTCAGATGTTCAGTGGCAAGATCGACGGCTCGTTTGGCAGCGTCGTTCCCCAAGGCGTTCCGGCCATGCATCTGCGGGACACCACCAATCTGCGCTGGCGCGATGGGTTCATCGCCGGCATGAAGGGCCCGACCCTGCATGTCGAGGGCTATACTTCGGCCAAGATCATCGATCCGATCCGGGCACCGGGCAGTGGTACGGCGATGATCACCGGCGCGGCGGAATTCGGCCCACCTTCGACTCCGGGCTATCTGCCCGGCCATGTGATCGTGGCCGGCGTCACGATTTCCGCCGGCCGCCTCAACCTGCAGATGTCAACCTATGTGACGGCAACGTCTGACGCGGTCTGCAACATGGCGCAGGGGCTGTTCCTGGTCGACAAAACCTCGGGCCGGCGCTGGCATGTGCAGGATGATTTCCTGTCCGACGGAGGCCGCCAGTTCCGGATCTGGGGCAATGTGACCGGCCAGATTGCCGTCGGTGCGGCCATGCGCGTGGAATGGGACGTCTTCCCCAGTTTCCGGCTGGCGCTCCGCGACACCACTCTGCTGCGACCACAGGAGGCGCGCAACGAGGCCGAGGTGCCGCGGCTGTTCACCGAGGTGGCATCGAACCTTGCCCTGTCGGACCCGGTCTTCGACGGCGCAGGCTATGTCACCATGGTGTCGACCGGGATGGTCATGACCGCCGATGAGCACAGCGGCCGCGTCCTGATCGACACCAGCACCCGCGAGGCCTGGTACATCGCCGGCAATGATGCCGCCGGCACGCTGATGCTGTGGTACGACCTCACCGCAGACCTTGCGGCGGCGATTGCCGCCGGGCATCTCTTCGACATCGCGACCGGCATCGACCGCACCATCCGCCTGATCGGTGACAGGGCGCTCTGGCAGTCTGCCGACCGGTTGCGGCAGGGCTCTTTCCCGGTGACCGACTGGAAGACCGGAGGAACAGCCATCGGCTGACCGACCGGTCGGGGCCGGCCCGCCTGAATTCCGGCAACGGTTGCGGAAACAAGCTGCCGGCCGGCCACGTTAAGCCCTTGCCAAACCGCTGGTGCGGCGCTATCGTCCGCGCCGTTCGCAGGGGTTTCGCGCCCCGGCGTTCCGGCCGGCGTAGCTCAGGGGTAGAGCAACTGATTCGTAATCAGTAGGTCGTTGGTTCAATTCCGACCGCCGGCACCAGAGATTTCAAAAAAGGCGCCATGCAGGGCTTCCTGCATGGCGCCTTTTTTGTGGCGGCCATTGTTGCCGCAAGTTGCAACAGTTCATCATGCCGCATTTTTAGAGTCTCGCGACAGACTGGTCCCCGACACCGCGGCAAGCCCGCCGTCGGTGTCGGACATTGTGAGGATCTTGTTTCATGGCATCCGTCGACTTCCAGTCGGTCGACATTCTGGCCGATCTGCGTTCGCTGCCGCTGTCAGGCGGCGTGCCCGCCATCCCGATGGTCGAGGTGATCCGCGCCACCACCGGCACCACCGCCGGGGGTGGAGCCTTCCGCTTCGACACGGCGTCGCTCGCGGCCGATGACGGCGCGACCGTGCTGCGGCCGTCGGCGCTGACCTCGGGCCAGCCCGGCCGCTGGCTGCGGCGTGACACCGCCCGCCCGGTGGCCGGCTGGTGGGGTGCTGCCGGCGACGGCATCACCGATGACGGCCCGGCGCTCGCCGCCGCCGACGCCTATGCGGCCACCATCGGCGGCAGCCTGTTCATCGACCGGCCGCACAAGGTGGACCAGGATCTGGCGTTCACGGCGCCGGTGGTGTTCGAAGGCGCCGGACGGCTGGTGGTCGGGCATGAGGTGCTGGCGTTCACCGGCACCGCCATCGGCCCGCAGACGCCGGGGCCCGTGATCGCCGCGGGGGCCGTGCCGCCCTATCTGCTGTTCACCAGCGGGACCGGCACGATCAAGCGCGGCCGACGCTATGTCGCGTTCGGCGAAGAACTGCTGCCGCGACTGGCGGCGAGCTGGACCGCATCGACCAACGTTGCCGCCAGCTGGTTTTTCGTCAATGGCTCGAAGCCCGGGCGTGGGCAGTTGCCGTTGCCGTCGCGGGTCGAGATCGGCACCACCATGCTGACCAGAGCGGCCAAGTTCAGCGAGATGGCCCCCGACAATTGGGCCTATGGCGTGCAGGACGGGCTGGAGGAAGGCACCCTTTATCTGCGGCTGGCCAGCGGCTCGCCGGTGTCGGCCCCGGACGTGATCCGCGCAATGTATTTCCTGCCGGCGCCGCAGTTGAATGCGGTGGATGTCGATATCGCGACGATGCCTGAGGTCCAGTCGGGATACACCGTGTCGGACGTGGCCGGAACCGTGTCGTTCACCGTGGGCTCAATCAACGGCAACCGCCTGTATTCGACCACCGGCGCACCCGGGCTGGCCGTGGGAACGCCGCTGCGATATCGCGTCGATGGCGATGCACCGTGGCAGCCGCTCGGCACTGTGGCCGCGACCGTGCGCGAACCCTTCGATCCCCACCGGCTGTGGGGCATGGGTGCCTTCGAGGGCGGCGCCAACCGCCTGTGGGTGCGCAACGAAGTCAAATCCTATGGCTGGACGGTGGCCCGCCCCCATCGCATCAGCTTCGGCGGGCCGGTGATCGCGCCCGAGGCGGCCGACCTGTTCGTGGATGGCGACATCCGCTTCGCGGCAGGACAGGTGGCATCGATCGCCTGGTTCGGCGCATCAACTGCCGCCGTCGACAATCAGGGCGCCATTCAGGCCGCGCTGGATAGTATGCCGTCGGCCGGAGGCACTGTGCTGGTGCCGTCGGCCAGCGGCCGGTATATGTGCGGCGATCCGACGGTGCTGGGCCAGTTCCAGATCGAGGTGGGCAGCAACACCACCCTGCGCTGGCTGGGCCGCGCGGCGATCGCCTGCGACGAGGCGTGGCGGGCACTGCGCGGCGGCCTGATCAGCCTGCGGCGGTCCGGCGAGAGTGCCGTCAATATCACGCTGGTCGACGCCGAGGTCGATGCCGGACATGCCCCCAGCAACAACGGCATCGGTGTCGGCACCAATACGTGGGAACGCTGGCTGCTGACCACAGTGCGTGGCCTGCGGCTGGAACGGCCACATGTCTACAATGCCACCGGCGACAACATGACCGGCCAGGGTGGCAAGCAGGGGAATCGGGTGAAAATTTTAAGCTGCGATGATGCTTGCGAGGAAGTCGTCGTCCCAAGCGGCGACCTTGCGTCGGAGG
>NZ_BMDZ01000020.1 GCF_014636235.1 Tistrella bauzanensis | reverse complement strand
GTGGAAGCCTGTTGAATCACGACAAACTACCGAGCGCCACAGATTCCGATCACCGCGTTAACCTGAACTCGTTGCCCTGGGTTGGCGGTATCCTGGTTGCAATGGTCGGCAAAAGACCATAAGGGGGGATGGCCGATGTTGAGGGACGCACTTCTCTACGACGCCCTGGGCAAGCCGATCCCGCAGCGCCACAAGGTGCTGTCGACTGACTGGGACGAGATCCGCGACTGGTCGAGCAGGGTCTATATGCCCTATCGGGTATCGCCGACCGGCAGCGTCATCCGTCCGCGATCGACCATGCATTCGGCGATGGTCGGGCGGATCACCGTTACCCGTTTCGCCTATGGCATTCCGGTCAACGTCACCGACTGGGCGCAGGATGCCGGCAATGCGGTGGTGCTGACCACCATCGGCGGCGCGGCGCGTCATGCGGTGACCGCGCGGCATCACGAGGATACCGGGATCGATGAAAGTTTCGTGGCCGATTGCAGCCGCACGGATTATCTGGTCGATTTCGACCCCGATCATCTGCAACTGAACCTGACCATTCCCCACGCGGTGCTGGAACAGGTCTGCCAGGACTGGTTCGGCTTCGTGCCCGATAATGCCTTGTGGCAGTATAAATGTCGTATCGGCGGGCGCAATTCCAGTTGGCTGGCGCTGATGACCTATCTGGTGCGCAGCATTGCCGAGGCGCCGGACCGGCTTGCCCGCGATCGCGTCGGGCGGCACCTTGAACAGAGCATCTGTATTCATCTGCTGAATGAATGGTCGGCGCGGGCGGGGATCGATCTCGATCAGCCCCGCAGCGATGTGGCGCCCCGTCACGTGCGGGCCGCAGAACGCTATATGGCCGCACATGCGGCGAGCCTGCCGGCCATGACCGAGGTGGCCCGTGCCGCCGGCACCAGCCTGCGCAGCCTGACCGGCGCGTTCCGGCGCTTTCGCGGTTATACCCCCAGCGCCTTTCTGCGCGAACAGCGCCTGCAGGGCGTGCGCGCGGCGCTGCGGGCGGCAGCGCCCGGCACCACGGTATCAGCGATCGCCAATGCCTGGGGCTATATCAATCTGGGTGAGTTCGCGCGCAGTTATCGGGGCCGGTTCGGCGAGTTGCCGTCAGAGACACTGGCGCGATAGCCCCGCGCCGCACGGCACAGGCCCCGGCGCCGCACGGCACAGGCCTCTGTCTGGCCGATGCCATGCGGGGGGGGGGCGCGACCATTGGCCGGCTGCCAGGTGATCAGGCACCCGTGCCTTTGCGCAGGCGCTGCATGAAGCCGTCCATCTCGGCGGCCAGATGTTTCGCGCGCTGGTTCAGCGCCGTTGCGGTTTCGGCGACATCGTCGGCCGCGGTCTTGGTTTCACTGTTGACCCGTTCGATGCCGGCAACGCCGCGGGTGACCTCGCGGGTGCCCGACGAGACCTGCTGTATGTTCAGCGCGATATCGCGGGTGGCGGCACTCTGTTGTTCCACCGCTTCGGCAATGCCGGTCGCGATCTCGTTCATCTGGCGGATCGTTTCGGCAATCTTGCCGATCGACTGCGCGGTGGCGGCGGCGACCTCGCGCATATTGCCGACCTGCGAGCCGATATCCTCGGTTGCGCGCGCGGTCTGAGCCGCGAGGTTCTTCACTTCCCCCGCGACCACGGCAAAGCCCTTGCCGGCCGATCCGGCACGGGCTGCCTCGATGGTGGCGTTCAGCGCCAGAAGATTGGTCTGTTCGGCGATGTCGCTGATCAGCTGAACGATTTCGCCGACCTTCTCGGCCGCCCCCAGCATGCCCGATACGGTGCTGGTGGTCTGTTCGGCGTCGGTGACGGCCTGTCTGGCGATACCGGACGACCGAGAAACCTGATCGGCGATACCGCTGATCGACCGTGACAGCTCTTCGGAGGCGGCGGCGACGGCATCGACATTGACGGCGGCCTGTTCGGCCGCGCCCGCGACGCTGCCGGCTTCGTTGCGCGCCATGTCGGCGGCGCTGGTCAGCCCGTGCGACGCGCCACTCAGCCGGCCGACCGTCTCGGTCAGGTCATGAACGACCGAGCGGATCGAGCTGTCCAGGTCCGATGCCGCCTGGATGCGGGCGTCATGAACCTGACCCATGATGCCGTGGATGTACTGATCGATCGCCATATCCATGTCCAGGAACACCACCCGGGTGATGGCAGCCTGGGCGCGGTCGCGCTTGTCCTGCGACCAGCGATAGCTGTGCGACAGTGCCGCAAGCAGCTTTTGCAGCACAAGCTGATAGCCGCCGATATACCAGCGGGGCTCAAGACCGATGCGGACATGGGCATTGCCGATCCGGGCCGCCCTGGCGGCATAATCGGCATCGAACCGGCCGGAAACCAGGGCCGTCCAATGGATTTTCTGCGCCTGCTTTAGATGATCGACCATGCCCGGCTTGTCGATCAGGGCGCGCATCGGCGGGAAGGTTGCCAGGGTCTTGTAGAACAGATCCAGCAATCCCTCGATCTCGGCCTCCAGAACTGGCCTGACCAGAGCCAGGTCGGCGACGGTCCGGGCGTCGAGCCCCAGAAAACGCAGACGGTCGGTGTCGAGCACAGAGGTGGTTACGGGCGACGTCATGGCAATGCGGACCATCCATTCGGATTATATGACAAAGCATCCTTTAGCCCGGGCCCCGACCCGAACTGCAGAATGCACCAAATATGCAGCATATTCGGAAGAGCGTTGATAAATGATTACGCAGGGCAATCCATCATCACGCATTTTCGCTCGGCACAGAGCCGATCGGGTCGTCCCCGATCTCAGGTGCCGTTTGCATCCAGGCGGCGGCCATGGCATGACGAACTGGCCTTCGCTGTGCATGTGAACCCGGTCGTCGCCGAAGGCCGTGGCGACCCATCCTCGATTTTGACATCACTGACACAGGATCGCCTTATGTTCTTCGCGCTGTCGAAACTGGTGGGCAATCTGATTCTGCCGGTCAATCTGACACTGATGCTGGTGCCCTTGGCGGCCCTGCTGCGGCTGTTCGGTCTGAACCGGCTGTCGACCGTTCTGTTCTGCATCGCGGGCGTGCTGCTGGCGGTCATGCTGTTCACACCGCTCGACACCTGGCTGCTCAGGCCACTTGAGAGCCGGTTTCCGCAGATGGACCGTCAGATGGTCGCACAGGGTGACTATGCGGGCATCATCGTGCTGGGCGGACCAGAGGATGGCAGGCTGACCCAGAAGCATGGGCAGGTATCGTTCGGCATGGCCGGTGAACGTTTCACCGAAACCGCCGTGCTCGCCCGGTTGCGGCCGGACCTGCCGGTCGTCTTCACCGGCGGCAGCGGCTTCTATGGCAGCCCGGAGGCGCGGGGTGGGCCGGTGGCGCACCGGATCCTGACTGATCTGGGGGTCGCCGAAGATCGCCTGATCATCGAAAGCGAAAGCCGGAACACCTATCAGAACGCCCTGTTGTCAAAGCCGCTGGTCAATTCCGTCAGCGACAAGCCCTGGATCCTGGTGACGAGCGCCGCGCATATGCCGCGCTCCTACGGGATCTTCACCGGCCTGGGCTGGAATATCGCCGCCTATCCCGTGGACTATAATTTTATGGAAGCACGGTGGGGCTGGAATGAGTACAGATTCGTCGACCGGCTTCTTCTGATAAATATAGCTGCGCGTGAATGGATTGGTCTTGTTGCCTACAAGTTGACAGGACGGATAACGCATTGGTTTCCTGCACCACGCCAGAAGATGTAGTTGCCATACAGGGTCTGAAGGATGTCTTTTTATGGTAAAACTGTCTAAAATATGATGATATCGCGCATCAGATGGTGTTGCGCGGTCGCGATGCGGCACGAGTGACCGGGGACGGTGACTCACCCTGTTTCCTGTCTGTGCATCATGACATATAATGGGTTCAGGTGTTCTCGCCATGCGTGGCTATACCATCAAGCAGCTGGCGCTGGCCCTGACCGCGTTGACCATTCTGCCACTGGCGACGGTGCTGGCATGGACCGTGCTGACCATCGGCGATCTCGACCGGCAACGCGCGGGTGAGCAGTTGCAACTGGCGGCCCATGGTGCTGCGACCGATCTTCACCAGCGTGTCGACGCTGCGCGCCAGTTGGTCGCGGCACTGGCGGTCAACGGGGCGGTACCGTTCACCGGTGATGCCTGCGCCCAGCGCTTCGCCGAACTGGCCCGCCTGCGGCCGATCTACAACAATCTGTTCATCACGGATGCCGATGGTCTGATCCGCTGCGCGGCCATGCCGGTGAAACCCGCCGATGGCTCGGTCGCCAGTCTGGCACAACGCCCTTATTTCGAGCAGGCGCTGCACAGCACCGAGCCTGTCGTTGCCGATGTGGTCAATGCCTTGAGCAACGGCCGCACCATTCTGCCGGTCGTCATGTCGGTGCGTGACGAGGCCGGCCGGCCGGTGGGCATCGTGGGCGTCGCGCTGGATCTGGGCATCTATCTGCAGGGCGTGGGCGCCTTGTTGCCGCAGGATACGGCATTGTCGGTCTGGCTGCCATCGGGCGAGGGCCTGGTGCATGAGGGACCGGCGACTGCGATGTCGCCGGATGTTGTCGACATCGTGCGCCGTGCGGGCCGGCCCCATTTCCATCTGGCGAGCGGCGATGCGATGGCCAGAGGCGGCGACCATCCGGCCACCATCGCGCAGACCTCGGGGTTGTCGGACAATGTCCGCCGGGTTCTGACGGTTGAACCGGTCGATCTGGAGCCGGTCAGGCTGGTGATCGGCGTCAGCATGCCGGATGCGCGGCTGTTCGGGCCGTCACAGCGGCTGACACTGAACAACATGATTGCCGCGGTGGTGCTTGCGGTCGGTCTGGGGCTGCTATCGGTCGGTCTGTCGCACCGGTTGTTGATCAGGCCGCTTCAGCGCTTGTCGGGTTTCGCCCGCGGCATGGTTGATGGTCGGGCCGACCGTCGGTTCCCGCCGGTATCGGGCGCGCGTGAGATCACCCATTTGTCGTCGTCATTGAACCTGCTGGTGTCGGCGCTGGACGACCGCGAGACGCGGCGCAAGGCAGCGGAGGCGGCGCTTCAGGAAACGCTGGCAGGCCTTGAGCAGACCGTCGCGACCCGGACGCGCGAGCTGGCCGAGGCCCATGAAGCGGTTCGTCAGCGCGCCCAGGACCTTGAGCGGGCCCGCAACCGGGACCGGATCGCTGGGCGGATGACCGATCTGATCCAGTCCTGTGCGTCTGTCGACGAGGCGGTGGGCGTGACGGAGCGGATGATGCCGGCGCTTCTGCCCGAGGATAGCGGCCGGCTGTTTCTGCACAAGGCCAGCCGCAATCTGCTGGAGGCGGCGGCAGCCTGGGGCCGGCCGGCGCTGCCCGCCAGAAGCATGGTGCAGGATGATTGCTGGTCATTGCGACTGGGGCGTCCCTATGTCAGTGACGGCGACGGCCCGGGCGACGATGCGGGGTCGGAATATGGCGGCCGAGGTGGCGAGGGGCGTCGGGGTGAGGGCCGACGGGGAGATGGGCAGGCACCGGTATGCGGTCATCTGGCGGGTGTGCCGGGGCGGCATGTCTGTGTGCCGCTGATCGCCCATGGCGAAATGCTGGGCATGGTGACGCTGGAGCGCGCGCCCGTTGCAGCCGGGGGCACCGCTGCCGGCGGGGCCGCCGCGGATATGCCGGCATGGTCGGATGACGATTTCGCCGCTCTGGATCGTCTGGCGCTGTCGATCGCCAATGTGAAGCTGCGGGAAACGCTGCGCGGCATGTCGATCCGCGACCCTTTGACCGGATTGTTCAATCGCCGCTTCGCCGATGAAATGCTGGCGCGTGAGCTGGCGGTGTCGCGGCGTGAGACCTTGCCGATATCGGTGGTGATGGGCGATATCGACCACTTCAAGCGGTTCAACGACACCTTCGGACATGAGGCCGGGGATCGGGTGATCCGGCTGGTTGCCCGCACGATGCTGGAGCAGTTCCGCGAAAGCGACGTCGTGTGCCGTTATGGCGGCGAGGAATTTCTCATTCTTTTGCCCGGCTGCGATGCCATGGGCGCCTTCAGGCGCGCGGATGCCGTGCGCCGGGTGCTGGCGGGGCTTCCCCATGGCGAGGAGGTCCAGCCATATGGACCCGTCACCATCTCGATGGGGATCGCCTGTTTTCCGGAAACGGTTGCCGAGGAAGGCCGCCTGGTTGCCGCGGCCGATGCAGCGCTCTATCGGGCCAAGCAGACCGGCCGCAATCGGGTGATGATCGACGGAGGCGATATCTGTCCCGGCGCCGACGTCATGAAGAACACCGCCTGAGATGCCTTGGCGCCTGAGCGGCCGTGCCGGTTGCTCAGGCGGTGCCGCCCGCCCGGGCGAGGCGACCGCTCGCGATCTCGCGGCGTCGGTCCTCGATCACCTCAAGGATGGTTTGCTTGCCGTCGTCGTCGAACCGCCGCCAGGCGCGGATTTCATCGATGGTGCGGTAACAGCCCTCACACCAGCCGGTGATCGTGCTCATGCGACAGACATTCACGCAAGGGGATGCGACGGTCATGGTGCGGGTCTGGCTCCGGCTTCAGGGGGCAAGGCTAAAATGCGATGTGATCACGGCTCGAACTGTTCGCGCAGGATCCGCTCTTCAAGGCTGTGCCCGCGGTCGAACAGCAAGGTCAGTTGCCGCGTCGGATCGCGTGCCACATCCACGCGCCGGACGTCGCGCACTTCGGTATAGTCGGCAACAGCACTCACCGGCCGCTTCACCGCTTCCAGCACGTCGAAGCTGATGGTCGCTGTGTCGGCCAGCAGGGCACCGCGCCAGCGGCGTGGCCGGAAGGCACTGATCGGCGTCAGGGCAAGCACGCCGGCACCGAGAGGCAGGATCGGGCCATGCGCGGAAAGATTGTATGCCGTGCTGCCCGCCGGTGTCGAGACCAGCGCGCCATCGCAGATCAGCATCGATTGGCGCTCGATACCGTCCACCGAAATTCTGAGCTTGGCGGCCTGACGGGTTTCGCGCAGCAGCGACACCTCGTTGATCGCCAGCGCTTCGTGCCGGGTGCCGTCCATGGTGTAGGCGCGCATCAGCAGCGGGTAGATCACCGCCGGCACCGCTTCCGTCAGCCGGATGTCCAGTTCCTCGACCCGGAACTCATTCATCAGGAAGCCGACCGTGCCGCAATTCATGCCATAGATCGGGATGCCGCGGTCCATGAAGCGGTGCAGCGTCTCCAGCATCAGCCCGTCGCCGCCCAGTGCCACGACGATCGCCGCCTTGTCGGGCTCGACCGTCTCGTACATGCCCTCGATCAGCGCCTGAGCGGCGATCGCCTCGTCGCTGTCGGCGGCGACGACCGCAAAGGGCGGCGTGATACCGGTCCGCACCTGTGTCATCGGCGTCGTCCCGGACATGATTGGCTGTGTCATCGGGGGCTCAGCCGCCGGTCATGCTCATGTGACGGGTCAAGGCCGGTGCAGCACCCCGTCTTTCGATGACGAAATCATGCCCCTTGGGTTTGGCGTCGATGCCCCGGCGGATGGCGGCGATCAGCGGTGCGTCATCCTTGGGCGATGCACGCAAGGGTGCCCGCAGGTCCACCTGATCATCCTGACCCAGGCACATATACAATTGGCCCGTACAGGTCACCCGCACGCGGTTGCAGCTTTCGCAGAAATTGTGGCTGAGTGGGGTGATGAAGCCCAGCCTTGCGCCGGTTTCCTCGATACGGACATAGCGCGCGGGGCCGCCGGTCCGGTCGGGAAGATCGGTCAGGGTGAAGCGCGTCTCCAGGTGCCGGCGCAGGGTGGTCAGCGACAGATACTGGTCGACCCGGTCTTCGTCGATGTCGCCGAGCGGCATGGTCTCGATCAGCGTCAGGTCGAAGCGGTTCTCGCCACACCACCGGATCATATCTTCGATTTCGTGTTCATTCTCGCCGCGCAGCGCCACCATGTTGATCTTGACCTGAATGCCGGCGGCCTTGGCGGCAGCGATGCCGCCCATCACCCGGTCGATCGCGCCCCAGCGGGTGATGCGCTGAAAGCGCGCCGGGTCGCGACTGTCCAGCGACACATTCACCCGCCGCACGCCGGCGCGTGCCAGCCCTTCGGCATGACGGTCGAGCAGGGTGGCGTTGGTGGTGAGGGTCAGTTCTTCCAGCCGGCCGGCCGCGACGTCCCGGCCCAGATCGGCGATCAGATCCATGATGCCGCGGCGCACCAGCGGTTCACCGCCGGTCAGCCGCAGCTTGCGCACGCCCAGCCCCATGAAGGCCCGCGACAGCCGCGCCAGTTCCTCCAGCGTCAGCAGGTCGGCCTTGGGCAGAAAAGTCATGCTCTCGGCCATGCAGTACACACAGCGCAGATCGCAACGATCGGTCACCGACAGGCGCATATAATGCACATGGCGGCCGAACGGGTCGACCAGCGACGACGATGCCGGCGCTGATGAAGCCGGCGTCGATAACGGCTGTATGGACGACGGCGGTGTGGCCGCCTGGCTTGTCGACTGGAATGATGTCACCTGGGCTGCTCGCTCACATCCGGAGGGCCCGTTGGTCGGGCATGTCTTAGCCAGTTATTGTGGGGGTGTCCTGCCGGTGGATCAAGTCGGGTGAGGGCCGGCGGTTCCGAGGCCGGTGCCGAGCCGCGCAGGGAGCGCCGTGGATCAGATGGCGTCGCCATCCCAGAGTGCCAGGATGGCGAGCGCGCGCCGCCGGTCGACCATGTCGAAGAAGGCCACGGCCTCCAGAAGATCCTTGGGGTCCGACACCCGGGTGCCGCGGCTCATCTTGCGGGTCAGCATGAACAGGGTCGAAAAACCGGGCCGTGTGACATCGGCCGCCTTGCAGGCGATGGCCAGGGCCTGACCCGTGGTTTCGAACGCGATCCGGCGGGCGGTGATCGCCCGGATTTCGGTCATGCGTGCAAGGGCCGCTTCGAACATCGCGATTTCGCCCTGGCGATAACTCTGCAGCAGCAGCATCTCGGTCAGCCCGCCACTGCGCGACAGCTGTGCAATGCGCTGTTCCGCGCGGCGCTGTTCCTCAGCCAGGCGACCATTTTCGGCAAGCCTGCGGTCGACCACGCGGGTGACGGCCCGGTCGATCATGTCGGGCGAGACGTCGAACCGCTGCAGGATATGACGCCGCAGCGCGCCGCCCACCCACCAGAACATCCGATAGGCCAGGCCGGCCGGCAGTTCACGGCGCTGAAGCAGCGGCGGCTGGATCACCTCCATGCGCTGTGACAGCATCACGATCCGCTCGATCATGGTCGGCGACAAGGCCGCCTTGCGGTTGGCGAGCCGGGCCGATACGACCTCGGCCTCGGCCGCGTCGAGCAGCGCACCGGTGACCGCGTCGCTCAGATCCGGTCGTTGCGCGATGGCAACGCGATGGGCGCTCGACCGTTCCCGCACGACCGCGATCAGGTCCGGATCCCTCAGGATCGGAGACCGGGACAGCAGGGGATGGGCAACCTCGATCGTATCGTTCGCCAGCATCACAAACAGGCTGGCAGGCAGGGTACCGGCATCGGGCAGACCGGCCAGTTCCTCGGCAAGTTCGCGGCGCAGCGTGCTTTCGATATCGGCGACCAGCGGCTGGATCACATGTGCGACCACGCCCCGGACCTTATCCGTCAACTTGCGGTCGCGGTCGATCAGCATGGTTGCAATGGTGCCGGCAATGGCCTGCCGTTGCTGCGGAGGCTTCTGGAGAGCCGCCCGCGCAAGTGCTTCCACCTCGCGTTCGATCACGATCCCTCCGCCCACCACCTGCACCTGCCTTTTCCGAAAACGTGCCCCACGGCGGGCCATCGGGCAGGGGGGTCCACGTTGTGGAGCGGTGGCCCGGCCGGAGATGGCGGTGATGCGTCGGGGGCGATGATCATTCAGAGTCCGTGGCTGCCGGTTGCGTGTGTGCCGGTGGACGGCTTGCACCGACCGACCTGTCCCGGGTTGACGCATCCGCCGCGGCATGAAGCGGATCACATCCTGTATTTACGGAGACGCGGGGATCGCCGCAACTGCAAAAGTTGCGAAGGACGAGAGGCAGATCCGGGAGGGCCACAGGGCCTTGTCGCAATATGCAGCGGATCTGCGACACAATGGTGACGCAATCCGTCGCGGCATGCGAGCTCGTGAGCATTGTCGGAGGCTGCAAGAAGGTTGACCACCTTAACCTCGCACATCAGTCGTCATCGTCGAAGCTCTGTGGGGGTGCTATCAGTTCAAGATCGACCACATCGGCATGGACCATGCGCTTGCCGCCATGTTCGAAATTCACGGTCACACGGTGAGCGACCACACTCTGGACCTGACCCGTACCCCAATCCGGCTGGCCGGGCAGGCGGACAAGGCTTCCGGGTGGGTACAGCATGCCGTAAGGTGCTGACGCGGTCATCGGTCGGTCTCCGTTGCAGGGAGGGGGCTCCGTTGCGGGGAGTGGGCTCCGTTGCGGGAAGGGGGCGCCATCTTCCCGACAAGAGATGGTGCCGCAGGACGCCCGCCACCAGAGCGTGGCGCGTGGCCATTGTGCAGAAGACTGCGAAGTTGATCAGGATGGTCCGCAGCCTAAGACAAATTTAACGCTTGCGGTCTACAAAGAAGCAGTGAGGTCCGGCTTGTGGCGACAGACGCCCGGCGGGCGACCGAACAGGGTCTCTGCCGGGTGGAGATCTGGCCAGACATGCAGACGGGGAGCGAGGCGACGTGGCGCAGGGCGATTGGGTAAGGCTCTCCGGTCTGATTTGCGCGCGCATCTGCCACGACCTGGTCGGGCCGATCGGCGGGGTCGTGAACGGTATCGAATTCCTGTCGGAAGACGGTATGGGTGACGATGCGCTCCAACTCATTGCCGACAGCGCCGGGCGTGCGGCCCGCCGGCTCAGTTTTTTCAGGATGGCGCTGGGTGCCAGCGGCAATATCGACGAACGGGTGGCGGCAGGCGATCTGCGGTCGGCGCTGACCGGCTACTTCGCCGACGAACGCGCCCGGCTGGATGTGCACGGCTGGCCGGCCGACGGCAATGTTCTCCGCGCCCATGGCGGTATCGCCCTTTGCCTGGCCGCGGTTGCGAGCCAGGCGATGCCGCGGGGCGGTATGGTTGGCCTGGACTGGCAGACCGGCCCGACGGGCAGCACCCTGACGGTATCGGCCGACGGCGCCACGGTGCGGATGCCCGAGACGCTGGTTCAGTCGGTGGAAGGGCGTATGGATCCGAACCTGCTGGATGCGCGCACGGTGCTGCCGTTCGTGGTCGCCGAGATGACGGCGGCCTGCGGTGGCCGGTTGCGCATCGCCAGCGACTGGTCCGGCACGGATCTGAAGCGGTTCGCCGTGACGGCTGATCTTCCCGGTATCGGCTTTGGCAGCCAGCACGGCACCATGGCAGCCTTCGAACAGACCGGCAATGCCGGACGATAGGCCTGGAGCGGATGCTCCACGGGTCTGATGACATCGACTATTCACTTGGTGCACAAGCACCGGCACTTGGTGCGGAGGCGCACCGCACAATCACGGCAGCAGGGATGAGAACGCCATGGACGAGCTGCTCAGCGAGTTCCTGACCGAGACGATGGAGAGCCTGTCGACGCTCGACGTCGAACTGGTACGTCTGGAGCGCAATCCGGACGATCCGGAACTGCTGCAGAACATCTTCCGTCTGGTGCACACGATCAAGGGAACCTGCGGCTTCCTTGGTCTGCCGCGCCTTGAGAAGGTGGCCCATGCGGCCGAGAACGTGCTGGGCCGGGTCCGCGATCGCGAGCTTGAGGTCACGCCGACCATCGTGACCCTGATCCTCGAAAGCCTGGACCGGATCAAGGAGATCCTGGCCGAGCTGGAGCGCAGCCAGTCCGAGCCCGCGGGTAACGATGCCGGCCTGATCGAGCGGCTGAACATTGCGGCCGATGGTGGCGACGTTCAGCCGCCGAAGCGGGCCGCGGCTCCGGTCGGTGCCGATGGTACGCCCGATTTCGATGCCGTGCGCCAGATGATGGCGGCCGAGATGGCGGGCGACCCGCTGCCTGATGACGATGCCGACGACGGCGACGACGTCGCGGGCGTGCCGGTTGGCACGGCACAGCCGCAGGCGCTGGTCGCCGCCGGTGCCGGTGCGGTGGCCACCCAGTCGGCCGCAAACCAGTCCGCCAGCGGCCAGAAGGCCGATGGCGGCGATCACCATGATGCCGCAGCGCCGCGTGAAAGCCATCTGGCCGGCCAGAACATCCGGGTCAGCGTCGAACTGCTGGAACATCTGATGACCATGGTCAGCGAATTGGTGCTGACCCGTAACCAGCTGTTGCAGATGGTGCGCGGTCGTGGTGACAGCGAATTCACCGTGCCCCTGCAGCGGCTCAGCCATGTAACGTCGGAACTGCAGGAAGGGGTCATGAAGACCCGCATGCAGCCGATCGGCAATGCCTGGGCGAAGCTGCCGCGGGTCGTTCGCGACCTGGGGCAGGAACTGTCGAAGAAGCTGGACCTGAAGATGTACGGCTCGGAAACCGAGCTGGACCGTCAGGTGCTGGAGCTGATCAAGGATCCGCTGACCCATATGGTCCGCAATTCGGCGGATCACGGCCTGGAGCGGCCCGATGAGCGTCGCGCCGCCGGCAAGCCCGAAACCGGCACCATCACCCTGAACGCCTATCATGAAGGCGGTCATATCATCATTGAGATCGCCGATGACGGTCGCGGTATCGACCTGTCGAAGGTGCGTCAGAAGATCGTGAAGGTGGGGCTCGCCACCGAGAACGAACTCGACGGCATGACCGAGACCCAGATCGCCCAGTTCATTTTCCGGCCCGGTTTCTCGACCGCCGAGAAAGTGACCAGCGTGTCGGGTCGGGGCGTCGGCATGGACGTGGTCCGCACCAATATCGAGAAGATCGGCGGCACGATCGAACTCAGGACGGTCAGCGGCAAGGGCTCGACCTTCGTCATCAAGATCCCGCTGACCCTGGCGATCGTGGCGGCGCTGATCGTCGAGGCCGCCGGCGACCGCTTCGCGCTGCCCCAGATCAGCGTGGTCGAGCTGGTCCGCGCCTCCAACACCTCGGAACATCGGATCGAGCGGCTGAACAGCCGGCCGGTGCTGCGCCTGCGCGATCATCTTCTGCCGCTGGTCAGCCTTGGCCATGCGCTGGCGCTGATCGACGACGAGGAACCGGGCGTCGAGACCGATGACGACGGCCTGTTCGTGATCGTCTGCAAGGTCGGAACTTTCTCGTTCGGCATCATCGTCGACCAGGTCTTCGACACCGAGGAAATCGTGGTCAAGCCGGTGGCGCCGATCCTGCGCGACATCACCATGTTCTCGGGCAACACCATCCTGGGCGATGGCAGCGTGGTCATGATTCTGGACCCGAACGGGCTCGCGACCTCGGTCGGCCAGATCCAGACCGGCGGTGACCGCCGGGCCGAGGCCGCGGCCGAAGCCGCGGAGGCCAACATGGAAGACAAGCTGTCCCTGCTGGTGTTCCGTGCCGGCGGCGAGGATCCGAAAGCGGTGCCGCTGTCGCTGGTGGCGCGTCTGGAAGAGATCGATCTTGCGACCATCGAGCGGTCGGATGGTCGGCCGGTGGTGCAGTATCGCGGCCAGATCATGCCGCTGGTGCTGGTCAACGAGACCATGCAACTGGCCCGCGAAGGCCGCCAGCCGGTGGTGGTGTTCACCGAACGCAACCGCACGATGGGCCTGGTGGTCGACGAAATCGTCGATATCGTGGAAGACAGCTTCAATGTCGAACTGCGCAGCCGCCGCGATGGCCTGATCGGCACCGCGGTGATCGCCGGGCGGACCACGGATATCATCGATGTCGGCTATTATCTGCTGAAGGCGACCGGCGACTGGTACCAGGCCGACAAGCCGAAGCTCGGCAAGGCCGCGCATCGCCGGGTTCTGCTGGTCGACGACAGCGCCTTCTTCCGCAGCCTGATCGCGCCTGTTCTGAGGGTGTCGGGCTATGAGGTCGCGGGCGTGGAAAGTGCCGAGGCCGCGATGAAACTGCGCGACCAGGGCGTGGAGTTCGATATCATCGTCAGCGATATCGAAATGCCGGGCATGGACGGTTTCGCCTTCGCCCGGGCCATTCGCGAGGACGGTCCCTGGACCCAGGTTCCGATGATCGCGCTGTCCTCGCATACGGCGCCTGAAGATTTCGATCGTGGCCGCGATAGCGGATACGACGATTATGTGGCCAAATTCGACCGGGAAGGCCTGATCGCGGCCATCGGTCAGGTGATGAACATGGCGAAGGGGAGCGTGGCATGAGTGGGGATATCGTCCGCTATGCCGGCGGCGGCAACGCCCTGGTCCGGTCCGGTGACGACGCACTTGCCGGTGCTCAGCGGCAGTTCGTGACGGTGGTGATCGACCGGCAGACCTTCGGCATCCCGGTGCTGGTGGTGCAGGATATCCTGGGGCCGCAGAAGATCACCCGGGTGCCGCTGGCGCCGGCCGAGGTGGCGGGCGCGCTGAACCTGCGTGGCAGGATCGTGACCGCGATCAATGTCCGCCGCAGACTGGGTCTGGCACAGCGTCCGGCCGAATTGAAGGGCATGAATGTCGTTGTCGAGCATGACGGCGAGCTGTACAGCCTGATGGTCGATGGCGTGGGCGAGGTGCTCAGCCTCGATGATGCCCGCTTCGAACGGAATCCCGCCAACCTTGCTCAGCATTGGCGTGACGTCTCTCTCGGGGTATACCGACTGAACGACAAGCTGCTGCTGGTGCTCGATGTCGAGCGTCTGTTCGATTTCGGCTGAACATCGGCCCGCCTCCGGCATCGATCCAAAGCCGGAAAGCGGGCTGTGCGGGAAACCGCTCCGGCCAGGCTGCGTCCGTCCAAGCCGTCCCGTCCCACCGAGCCCACATGCCGGGCGGCGCGTTCAAGGATCCGATCTGATATGAAGACCTGCCTGATCGTTGACGACTCCAAGGTCATCCGCATGGTCGCGCGGCGCATCCTGGAAGGCCTGTCCTTTGCCACCAGGGAAGCCGCCGACGGTCAGGAAGCCGTGGAGCGCTGCCGCGAGCAGATGCCCGACGCCGTGCTTCTCGACTGGAATATGCCGGTCATGAACGGGCTCGAATTCCTCAAGGCGCTGCGCCGGATGCCCGGCGGCGACCAGCCGATCGTCGTGTTCTGCACCACCGAGAATGATCTTGCCCATATCCAGGAGGCGATCATGGCCGGTGCGAACGAATACATCATGAAGCCGTTCGACAGCGAAATCATCGAAACCAAGTTTACACAGGTGGGTTTGCTGTCGTGACATCACACATAGCAGGGGGCGGAAGCGTCGAACCCTATCGTGTGATGGTGGTCGACGACAGCGCGGTCATTCGCGGTCTGTTCATCCGCGTCCTCGAAGCGGATCCCGAGATCAGGGTCGTGGCCTCCGCGGCCAATGGCCGGATCGCTCTCAACCAGTTGAAGCGTCAGCCGGTCGAGGTGGTCGTGCTCGATATCGAGATGCCCGAGATGGACGGGCTGACGGCGCTGCCGGAACTGGTGAAATCCCAGCCCGGGTTGAAAGTCATCATGGCATCGACGCTGACGCGCAAGAATGCGGCCGTCAGCATGGAAGCCCTGGCCAAAGGCGCTGTCGATTACATCCCCAAGCCCAGCGCCACCAGCGAGGTCTATTCCAACGAGGGCTTCTCGCGGGAATTGCTGGCTAAGGTGAAGGCGCATGCCGAGCGCGGCCGCCGCGACGGCACGGGCCCCGATCTTGGCGCGGGCAATGGTGCCGCGGCGGCGGCGCCCGCGGCGCCGGCTTACACGCCGCGGCCGCGGCCGGCCGATCCGGCCGTGGTCCCACGGGCGGCGGCTGCGGCAGCAAGCCCGGCCACCGATCTGCCGCAGCGTCTGGGCCTGCAGCGCAAGCCCGTGGTCCTGCGCCCGATGCCACCGGCATTCCGGGCACGGGCGCTGGCGGTGGGCAGTTCCACTGGCGGGCCGCAGGCGCTGTTCACGCTGTTCGGCGCGCTTGGGCCATCGCTTCAGCGGATTCCGGTGTTCATCACCCAGCACATGCCGGCCACGTTCACGACCATTCTGGCCGAACATCTGGGCCGGGCCAGCGGGCTACCCTGTGTCGAAGCCGAGGACGGCATGCCGGTTCAGGCGGGGCGCATCCACGTGGCCCGTGGCGACTGGCACATGGTCCCGACCGAAGTGCCTGGTGGCGGGGCGGTTATCCGGATCAATCAGGATCCGCCCGAGAATTTCTGCCGTCCGGCAGTCGATCCGATGCTGCGTGGTCTGGCGCGGATCTATGGCCGGAACCTGTTGACCGTCATCCTCACCGGCATGGGGTCCGATGGGCAGCGGGGCGGCGAATATGTGGTGCAGGCGGGCGGTGTCATGCTGGCTCAGGACGAGGCGTCGAGCGTCGTCTGGGGCATGCCGGGTGCTGCCGCGCAGGCCGGGCTGTGCAGCGCGGTGCTGCCGCTGGAGCGTATCGCTGGCGACGTTCGCCGGCTGGTCGACGGAGGTCCGTGATGGCGCCGGAGGATTTCGCCTTCATCAGCGGCATGCTGAAGCAGCGGTCCGGGCTGATTATCGGCCCCGACAAGCTGTACCTGCTGGAAAGTCGCCTGTCGCCATTGGCGCGACGGCGCGGCCTGCCCGGCCTGACTGAACTGATTGCCGAGATGCGCAAGCCCTCGGCGGAAGAGCTGCGTCGGGACGTCACCGATGCGATGACGACCAACGAGACGTCGTTCTTCCGCGATATCAAGCCGTTCGAGGAGATGCGCACCTTCGCGTTGCCGGATCTGCTGGCCAAGCGGGCGGATCGCCGGCAGTTGCGGATCTGGTCGGCGGCGGCGTCGACCGGCCAGGAGGCCTATACCTTGGCCATGTTGTTCAAGGAAATGGGCGTCAGGCTGGATGGCTGGCGGCTGGAGATCATCGGCACCGATCTGTCGAATGAGGTGCTGGACAAGGCGCGTGCCGCGACCTATTCGCAGTTCGAGGTGCAGCGCGGCCTGCCGATCACCCTGCTCGTCAAGTATTTCGAGCAGGATGGCGAGCATTGGCGGCTGAAGCAGCCGATCCGCTCGATGGTGAACTTCCGCCAGCACAATCTGCTGAACGGATCGTCCAGTCTAGGCACCTTTGACGTGATCTTCTGCCGCAACGTGCTGATTTATTTCGACCAGGAGACCAAGCGCAAGGTTCTTGAAGACCTGCGCAAGGTTCTGGCACCGGATGGATATCTGTTCCTCGGTGGTGCGGAAACTGTGCTTGGCATCACCGACAAGTTCAGGCCGCTGCCCGATCACCGTGGTGTTTACGCACCGGCTTGACGATCATGGGTCGGGCTGTTCAATGAAAAAGCCGCCGGCGGTTCATCCGCGGGCGGCTTTTTCAGCAGCGGGTCCGGCATCCGGCCCAAAGTTCAGAGGGCCAAAGCTCTGGGGGCCAAAGCTCTGGGGGCCGAAGGTCAGGGGGCCCCAAGGTCAGGCGGCATCCGTGCGGCGCCGGCCGGGGCGGTCGCCACCATCGCTGACGGCCGATGCCTCAGGATCTTTCAGCACATAGCCGCGGCCCCAGACGGTGTGGATATAGTTGTCACCATGGGTGGCCGTGGTCAGCTTCTTGCGCAGCTTGCACACGAAGACGTCGATAATCTTCAATTCGGGCTCGTCGATGCCGCCATAGAGATGGTTCAGAAACATCTCTTTGGTCAGTGTCGTGCCCTTGCGCAGCGACAGCAGCTCAAGGATCGCGTATTCCTTGGCGGTCAGATGAACCGGTCGGTCGTCGACCGTGACCGCCTGCTTGTCCAGATCGACTGTCAGCCGGCCGGTGCCGATCACCGATTGGGCATGGCCGCGCGACCGGCGCACCACCGCCTGGATGCGGGCGATCAGTTCGGCCATGTCGAACGGCTTGGTGACGTAGTCATCGGCACCGACGCCCAAGCCCTTGATCTTCTTGTCGGTATCCGTCAGCCCCGACAGGATCAGCACCGGTGTCTGGACCCGTGACGCCCGCAGGCGGCGCACGACCTCGTAGCCATCCATATCGGGCAGCATCAGATCCAGGATCATCAGGTCGTAATCATACAGCCGCCCGATCTCAAGCCCCTCTTCGCCGAGATCGGTGGTGTCGCAGACGAACCCCTCTTTCTTCAAAGCGAGTTCAATGGTACGCGCAGTCGATGGATCGTCTTCGACGAGCAGAATACGCATGGGCCAGCAACCTCTTTCCGATCGGTGGCGAACCCTTGGACAGCCGTCTGTGCCTTTTGGCAGTCATACGGTTTCCGGGAATGGCCATTCTTTTGTCCGCCAACGGTATCACGTCGCAGTTTCGAATAAAATCGATCAGCAACACCTGATATGCATGTTCTGGATGCGGCACCGCATCGGATTGCGGCATCCGGATCCCCATATCGACAGTTAAGCCCTGAGGCGCGGCCCCGGCCGGCTGTTCCGGCCCAGACCGCCATTACCAACCGGAGCCCACGATGCAGGATGTGATCCGCTCGCTGACCGGCAGCATTCAGGCCCTGGACGCCTATGTCGTGCGTGGCCGTGTGGTTGCCGTGCGCGGCCTGATGGCTGAAGCCAGCGGCGTGGCCGCGCGCACGGCGCTGGGCGATCATGTCCGCATCCGCCTGCGCGATGGCGCGCGCCTTGCGGCCGAAGTCGTGGGGTTCCGCGATGGCCGCGCCTTGCTGATGCCGTTCGGTCCACTCGATGGCGTTGCCCTGGGCGCCGAGGTCGAGGCGAGCGGCGGCGAGGCGACGATCCGGCCCTCCGATGGCTGGCTGGGGCGGGTGATCGACGGCTTCGGCCGGCCGATCGACGGCAAGGGACCGATCGTGCCCGGGCCGGTGGCACGGCCGATGCGCGCGCCGCCACCGCCTGCCCATGCCCGGACCCGCGTCGGTGGCAAGATCGACCTGGGCATCCGGGTGCTGAACACCTTCGTGACCTGCTGCCGCGGGCAGCGGCTTGGCATCTTCGCGGCCTCCGGGGTCGGCAAATCGGTGCTGATGGGCATGATCGCGCGCTATACCGCTGCCGATGTGTCGGTCGTGGGGTTGATCGGCGAACGCGGGCGCGAGGTTCAGGAGTTTATCGAAGGCGCCCTTGGCCCCGATGGCCTCGCCCGCAGCGTCGTGGTGGTGGCAACGTCGGACGAGCCGGCGCTGATGCGCCGACAGGCGGCCTATACCACCCTGGCTGTGGCTGAACATTTCCGCGACCGGGGCGCGGACGTCCTGTGCATGATCGACAGCATCACCCGCTTCGCCCAGGCCCAGCGCGAGATCGGGCTGGCGGCAGGGGAACCGCCGGCCAGCAAGGGGTTCACGCCCTCGGTGTTCGCCGAATTGCCGCGCCTGCTGGAGCGGGCGGGGCCGGGCACGGGCCGCGGCTCGATCACCGGTCTGTTCACCGTGCTGGTGGAGGGTGACAACCACGACGAACCGGTCGCCGATGCCACCCGTGGTATTCTGGATGGCCATATCGTGCTGGAGCGGTCGATTGGCGAGCGCGGCCGCTATCCGGCGGTGAACGTGCTGCGCAGCGTGTCGCGGACCATGCCCGACTGCAACACCCAGGCCGAGAATGTCGTGGTCGCCCGTGCCCGGCGCCTGCTCTCGACTTACGAGGACATGGCCGAGATGATCCGGCTTGGCGCCTATCGCGCCGGCGCCGATCCGGCGGTGGACGAGGCCATCCGTCATCATGCCGCTCTGGAGGCATTTCTGTCGCAGGGCAAGACCGAACGATCGACCCTGCCCGAAGGCTATGCGCAACTGGCCCAGGTGCTGGGCATGCCGCAACCCTGATCCAGGATGACATCCGCCCATGGCAGATCCTGTCAAAGCCCTCGACGGTCTGATCAAGCTGAGCCGCAATGCCATCGATTCCGCCCGCCGCAATCTGAATGCGGTCGAGGAGCAGATCACGGCGATCGAGGCCGACGATGCGCGGCTGCTGCGTGAGCTGGCGGCCGAAAAGGCCGCCGCCGGCACTGACCCCGCGATGATCGGTGGCTATGTCGGCTATGCCGGGCGGGTCGCGAAACGCCGCGCCGAGATCGGCGAGCATCTGTCGGTCCTGCACCGGGCGCGGGATCGGGCGCTGGACGATCTGGCCGAAGCATTCCGAACTGTGAAACGCTATGAACTGGCGCGCGAGGCGCGACTGGCCCGTCAGGCACATGAGGCGGCGGTGCGCGAGACCGACCAGTTGGACGAAATCGGCATGAACGGCTTCCGCCGTCGCCGGATCGAGGATGGCGAGGGCGGTTGAGGCTAAAGCAGGGCCAGCCGCGCCATCAGGGCGCCATTCGACCAGGTCGGCCGTTTCTCTTCGAAGGTGACGCGGATACCGCCGGCGCTGGCATCCAGAACCAGCACCACCTGCTGGAAGCGCGGCATCACCTCGCTGCCGATATCGGCGACGATGGCCGCTGCCACCTCTTCCGGCCCCGACCACGGGCGGGCGATCAGCCGGGCCAGATAGGCATCCAGTGCCGCACGCGGCAGGATGTGGCGGTCGGGCACATAGCGCAGACGCCAGATGACCTCGACCGGCGTGCCATCCGCTGACAGCCGGATCGCGCTGCGGCCGCTGTGTTCCACCAGATAATCATGGCCGAAGGCCGGATTCGGCGCCGGCCGCAGGTGCTCGCGCCGCTCCTCGACCGCCTGCCAGCGGCGGTCGAGCGGCCCGTGACGAGGTGTGGACGGGGCGGAACGGTCCCTTGAATCGCTGTCGGGTGAATCGCGGTCCGGGGCGTCGATCGACATCTGGTGCGGGTCGCTCATTCGGGCTGGCAGTTCAGGGCTGGTCGTTGAAGCAGGCGCGCGCGGCGGGTGCACAGGCGGTTCATCATAGACCCTGCGGGCGCCTTATGCGACCACGCCGCCGACGTCTCGCCGCGGCGCGCGGCGCTGCGGCACCGGCGCCGGCGGTTCGGTCCGCACCACCAGCCCGCCCTGAAGACCGGCCACCGCCAGCACATCGCCCATCACCCCGGCCAGCGCTTCGGCGGTGCCGGCCGGCAGCGGCCGGGCACTGCGCAGGACCATGTCGATCCGGCCGGGGGCTGCCAGACCATCGAGTTGCAGCGCGCCCAGGCGGCTCAGCCGGGTTTCGACGATGAAGCGGCAGATGTCGCCGGTGCCGCCGCCGGTGTCCTCCTCGCGGTTGCCGCCATCGCGGCTCGATTGCTGGACATGCAGATGAACCGGGATCACAGTGGCATTGGCCCAGCTTGGTACCTGAATGCTGCGCCATTCACCCGCCACCACAGGGGCGGCACCCTGTGCGGCACTGTCGAATTCCGAGACCACGCCGCGTGCCGTCTCGGCGGCGCCCAGCCGTTCCAGATTGTCGGCCAGATCGTCGACCGCATCGGGGCGTGTGCCGGACAGCACCTGCTTCATCAGCACCATCAGATGTGCTGCGAAGTCGCGGCCGGGGGTGGGCGCCACGGGCGACAGCAGGCGTTCGGCCGCCGCCGGATGCAGGGCGGCCACCAGCTGCGCCGCCTGTGCGAGCGATCGCCAGTCGGCAGGGGCGAGCGGATCGCCGGGCATTGTGACCGGTGGCGCGGCGCCGGCCGTGGCCGCGCCTGGCCGTGGGGTCTCGGGCGTCACCACCAGGCTGAGCCGCGTCCCCGGCGCCAGGGGCGGCCCTGAGACATCGACATGGTCCAGCGACAACAGCCCGATCGATGTGCTGACCATCATCCGGCCGGCAGCATCCTTGCCGACGACGATCGCCGACAGCCGTGCCGCTTCAGGGCCGTGACCGGAGGCGGCACGCGCCGGTGCGTCATCATCGCTGCCGGCGGCGACATATGTTCCCTCGGCCTCGGCCATGATCAACTGGCGAGTGCGATCGACCAGGCGGGTGGCGTCGTCCAGCGATGCCAGATCGTCGTCCGCCGATGACATGGGGCGATCGGGCGCCGATGACATGGGGCGATCGGGCGCCGATGGCATGGGGCGATCGGGCGCCATCGGCACGGCCGCGGCCTGTGGCGCGGGGATAGCGGGCAGCGGCGCGACGATTGCCGGCGCGGGCATCGCGGCGGGGGCGGCGGCCGGGGCGGAGATCGGGGCCGGCGGGATCGCATCGGCCCGCCAGAGGCTGGCGGGGCCCGCCATCCCAGCGGTTGCAGCACCCGCCGAGGGCGGGATGTACAGCCGCTGTGGCGGCACCGGTGCCGATGGCGCGTCGCCGGCAGCAAGGGCAGAGGCGGAAGCCGGCCCGGCCGAGGGCGGACGGCGGGGCATGTCGTTGTCGACCGCGCGGCCCATCTCGCGGCCATGGCTGGCGATATCCGCGGCGGGCGGACGGGTGACGGCCGGCATGTCGGCCCGCGCCGTCCAGGCCGTGCCGGATTGTGGTGCATGTGCCGGCGCCTCGGCCGGCACATGGGCGGGTGCTCGCACGGTCTGGCTGCTGTCGCGCACAATCGGCGGCCCGTCGGATGGTGTCGCGGGGGCTTCAAGGCTCCAGGCCGATCGTGCCGCCGGCGCCGGTGCCGGCGGTGACGCCGATGGCGTGACCGGTGCCGGGCCCTGCCTGCCCGCAGTCTCGCGGCCGGTGCCGTCGGGCCGATCGGACATCGCAGTGGGCGCGCGCGGGCCGGGCGCTGCCCATGTCTGCGGTCCCGACTCTGAACGGGCTGGTCGGTCGGCGGTTGGGCCGGCCGCTGCGGCCCCGGACGGCGGCGTTTCGCCAGCATGCACAGGCATCTCGGTCGCGGGCAGCGGCGACACCGGCGGTGCCGGTGTCGTGCCGGGGGCCATGGGTGTCTGCCAGGAGGCGCCCGCCGGCCACGGCGACGGGGTGAGCCAGGGTGATGGGACTGGTCCGGATGACGGGATGACGGGCGCGGCTGAAGACGGCGGCCAGGAGGGCGGGGATGTGGGTGTCGGTGCCGGCCCGGCTGAGGGCAGCGGACCGGAGGTGGCCCGGAGGTGGGTGGGAACCTGGGGCGTTGCCGGCAGCGCATTGGTCGGCGGATCGGCCTGTCCCGACCAGATGGCGCCGGCCGGGCGGCTGAAGCGGCCATCCGTCCCGTGCTCCTGGGGCATGGCAGCCGGGCCACCTGCGTTCGGGGCGGCGGCAACGCCAGGACGAGCCGGCACATGCCGGACGGGCGGCGATGTGTCGGGCGCGATCAGAACGCGATCCGGCACCTGGCCGATCGTCGGGCCATGGGCGGATGCCGCCATGCGCGGAAGCGGCGGTGGCGGGCTGGTCGCCAATGATGGGGGCGTGGGTGATGGGGTCGGCGATGAGGGGATCGTTGGCGGCGGGACCGTCGGGGGCGGGACCGTCGGCGGCGGGGCGCCCGTCTGCCAGGGTGCCGAGGCCATTGCCGGTGCGGCAGCGCCGGTTGTCTGGCGTGGCTGGATGCCGGGTGCCGGCGCCGGCGTTGGAACGCGGTCGACCGACATCACCCGCAGGGCGGTGCCGGCCGGCGCCCGGGCCGCCCATTCGATGAGCTGCGACACCGGATCGACACCAACCGGTGCCGGCCGGGCAGCCGGTCGCGGCAGGCGCGATGACGTTTCGGCGGCGGCCACCGCAGGACCGGCTGCCACGCCGCGTGGAGGTATGCCCGTCGGCATCTGACCCGCCGATGTGGGGCTGGCCGGCGTGGGGCCGGCTGTCGTAGGGCTGGCATTGGTGAGGCTGGCCGAAGCCGGGCCCGCCGGCACGGAGGCGGCCGGTGCAGGGGGGGCGAAGCGCAGGGCCAGCAGCGCCCGTGCCGGGCGTGGCGGCGCATGGTGATCAGCGGCGGCGGCACGGCGCCGGGCTTCTGTCGTCATGGCGCCCATGCCGTCGCCGCCATCCGGTTCCGCTTCGGGGGCGGGAATGCCGTGGGCCTCGACGACCAGCCGCCCGGCTTTGTCCAGCAGTGTGACCGGAACCCGGCCCAGCATATCGGGCAGCCGGCCGACGCTGGCCGATGTCACCCGCGCCAGGTCGCGGTGGTCGCCCAGCGATGTTGCCGACATTGCCGGGGCTTCGGCCGTGTCGATGGTTCCGGCAGCGGTTGCCCCGGCAGATGTCAGTGCCGGCGATGTCGGTACCGGCGATGTCGGGGCGGTCGAGGAGGCGGGCGGCGATGCTGATGCCGCTGGCGCGGCCGCTGGCAGCGGCGGGGTCGGGATCAGCGCCAGCCGCCCTATAGGCGTGCGCACCAGCGGCCGGCCGGCCTCGTCGCGGCCGCGCAGAACCACCGGCAGGGCGATCCGCCCCACGGTGCCGTCGGTCGGCAGGCGCTGGGTTTCAGCCATGCCACGCGCGATGGCGGTGCGGGTCGCCACATCCGCGGCGCCCGCCGGGTCGGAGCGGGACAACACGTCCCCGCGGATCGACCTGCCGCCTGTGGCATCCGCCTCGCCGCCACCAACCGGGGCCCGCTGGCGCGGATCGCCTTGTGCCGGATCGTCGGTCTGTTGCGTGGCAGGCTGTTGGGTGTTGATGATCTGGTCGGGGGGGCGTTGCGCCGATGCCGTGCCGCCCGGTGCGGCACCGGTTCCGCCGGCACCCGGCCCTCTGTTGCCGGCACCACCGGCGCTGGTGCCACCATCGCCACCGGTGCGCGGGCCAGACGGCTCGTGATGTTGTCCGGCATCGGAGCGGGCCTGACCATCCGGGCGCGGCCGCGCATCGCGCTGACCCGCCGTCCGCGCGTCGATCGCGGTGCGGATCAATGACCCTGCGGCAGATGGCGGTATGGCATCGACCATTGAGTGCCGGCTCCGGGGCAAGGATCAGAACCCACCCGGCAGAGTCTGCCGGGTGGTCGGCAATTTCTGCCGGGGTGCCCCCGGACGTCGCGCCCTGCCGTCAGGCGCCGTTGAACCCAGTCCGTTGAACCCGGTCCGTTGAGCCCGGTCCGTCAGAGCATCAGATGGGCGGCGATCTTGTCGACATCCATGGCGGCGGGGGCGTTGGGATGACGGACGGTCAACGGCGTCTGGCGGCGGATCGCCTCGCGCACCATCTTGTCCCGGCGGATGATGCCGGCCAGCTTCGGCTCGACGCCCAGAAAATTATGGGCGGCATTGCGCAGGGTTTCATAGGTCCGCAGGCCGCCGCTCTGGGTTTCGGCCATGTTGACCACGATCCGCTGATCGGCTTCCGGGTTGTCGCGCAGCATCGCCTTCACGAAGGCATAAGCGTCGGTGATCGAGGTGGGCTCGTCATTGGTGACCACCAGCCCGGTGCCGGCCGTGGCGGCAAGCGCCCGCACCGACTGATCAAGCCCGGCGGCCAAGTCAATCAAGACAGTATCATAGCTTCGGGCTGCCTGCACCAGGCCCAGCCTGAGCATACCCAGGCGGTCGCTCGGCAGGCGGCCGAGCGAGCCCGAGCCGGATCGGCCGGGAAGGATGTCGAAGCCGCCGGCCTGATAGCTGAAGATCGCCTCGGAAAAGCCGACGCGGCCGGTGACCACACCCGCCAGATCGGCGGCGGGTGTCAGGCCGAGCTGGACGTCGACATTGGCCAGGCCAAGATCGCCGTCGAACAGCAGCACCCGGCGGCCCCGCCGGGCGAGTGCCCCGGCAAGGGTGATCGAGAGCCAGGTCTTGCCGACCCCGCCTTTGCCGGACGCTATGGCGATGATGTTGCGCGCACGCAACTTCGCCGCGGGATGGATATGAACCGAACGGTCGACGTTCATGGGCGGATCTCGGCGTCTCGGTCGAGTTTTGCGGGGCGAAGGTTGAGCGGATCTCTAAGCAAGAGTTGCGCCAACCCCGCAGCACTCAACGGGTTCAGTCCTTCGGAGACATGGGCGGTGACGCTCGCTTCGGACAGGCGGACATGGGCGGCGGCGGCGGCGGCGATGACAGCCCCCAGCCGGCGCGCGCCGTCGAGCCGCGTGCAGATCGCCCGTCGCGGGTGCAGGGATGCGAAGGCGGCTCCCTGATCGGCCGCCTCGAATGGATCGAGGCCGGCCGGCAGCACCAGTATCGGTTCAAGTTCGGCGGCATCGATCAATGCCGCCAGTTCCTCGGTCTCTTCCGCGAAAAAAGGGTTCACCCCGGCGGTGTCGACCAGAAGGGTCATCGGTTCGCCCGCTGCATCCGACCGCGCCCGTGCCGCCACCCGCGCCAGTTCACGCGAACTTCCGGCGACCAGCAGGTCGATGCCGAGCATGCCGGTATAGGCGGCAAGCTGTTCGATACCGCCGGCGCGGATGGTGTCGGCGGTCACCACGGTCAGCCGCCGGCCCTGAGTGATGGCACGGGCGGCAAGCTTGGCCACGGTCACGGTCTTACCGGCGCCGGTGGGGCCGACCAGGGCGAAGGCCTGGGGCCGGTGGCCGCCACGGCCCAGCGGGTCGAAACCCACCACCCGGTCCAGTGCCTGGGCCAGGGCACGTTCCGGCGGCTCCTGGCAGCGCAGGCGGTCACGGGCGGCGACCAGCAGGCGCCGGCCGGTCTGGCCGGCGATGCCGTGAAAGGCCAGGGCGCGTTCCACCAGCGCCAGATCCGGCGACAGCCTGGGCCGGTCCTCAGCCTCGCCGTCCTCGCGATTGCCGCGCGCCGCCTGACGGGCGGCACTCGATGCGGCAGCCGGTGCCAGTGCTGCGGCTTCTTCCTGTTCGAACTCCAGTTCGATCTCGTCGTCATCGGCGGGGCTGCGTAGCAGGGGCATACGGGCTGCGCGTTCGGCGACAGCCGGCGGCACCGTGCCCGCCGTCGCGCCGGCCGGACGGGCGCCACCACTGCGGCGATGAAGGGCAGCGCGCTCTTCCAGCACGGTCTGGGCACTGGCGGCGACCGAGCCGCCGCGGGGGGCGGGCCGCCGACGCGGATCATCGGTATTCTCCGAAGCACGACCACCGGCCGCTGCGGCCGGCTGCGGTCGCGGCGGACCATCGATCGCGGCTGTCACCACGACACCACGTCCGCTTTCCGCAGGCACGGTCGACACGATGATCGCGTCATCGCCCAGAACCCTGCGGACCTCGGCCAGTGCCTGCGCCATGTCCGCCGCCTGAAAGGTTTTCAGCCGCATGCCGCTGCCCTCGTGAGACGCGGGACAGACCTGCGGGTGATGGCGGGAAAACGGTCAAATAAGGTCATCAGATCTGGGCCACCGTTCTGATGCGTGCGCGGCTGTCGATTTCGTTCTGCGACATGACCACCGTCATCGGCCGGAACCGTTCGATGATCGATCGCACATAAGGCCGGATCACCGGGCTGGTCAACAGCACCGGGGTCTCGCCCAGCATGGCCTGGCGTTCGAAGGCCTGGCGAACCCTGGAAATGAACTCCTGAAGCCGGGTCGGCGCCATGGCCAACTGCTTTTCCTCCCCCGGGCCGACCAGCGCTTCGGCGAAAGCCTGTTCCCAATCCGGCGACAGGGTGATGATCGGCACATAGCCCTGATCGGAGGTGACCGAGGCGCAGATCTGCCGCGCCAGCCGCGCCCGGACATGCTCGGTGATCAGCATCGCCGACTGGGTATAGCCGCAGGCTTCCGAAACCCCTTCCAGAATCGTCGGCAGGTCGCGGACGGAAATCCGCTCGCGCAGCAGGTTCTGCAGCACCCGTTGCAGTCCGCCGACCGTGATCTGGCTGGGGATCATCTCGGCCACGGTCTTCTGGTGGTCGGGGCCCAGATCGTCGAGCAGCTTCTGGGTCTCGATCCGCGACAGCAGCTCGGGCATGTATTCCTTGACCATCTCGGTCAGATGGGTGGTCAGCACGGTGGCCGGATCGACCACGGTCAGGCCGCGGAAATGCGCCTCCTCGCGCCGGCTCTCCTCAACCCATTTGGCCGGCAGGCCGAAGGTGGGCTCGGTGGTCTCCTCGCCCGGCAGGCTGATCGTCTCGCCGCGCGGATCCATCACCAGTAGCATGGCCGGGCGCAGCTCGCCGCGGCCGGCCTCGATTTCCTTGACCCGCAGCACATAGGTGTTGGCCGGCAGTTGCATATTGTCCTGGATGCGCACCGCCGGCATCACGAAGCCCAGATCGCCGGCGATCTGGCGACGCAGTGCCTTGATCTGCTCGGTCAGCCGATGGCCGCGTTCTTCCGAGATCAACGGCAGCAGACCGTAACCCAGTTCGATACGCAGCAGATCGATATGCAGCGCCGACGAGATCGGCTCGTCCATCGGCACGGCCGGCGGTTCCACCGCGGCCGCGACCGCTTCCGCTTCCGCGCGCCTGGATGCGCGGGTCAGCCGCCAGGTCATGAAGCCCAGAACGGAGGCGAAGCCCCAGAAGGGCAAGGTCGGGATGCCGGGCAGCATTCCCATGAAGACCAGCATGGCGGCGGTGATGCCGACTGCCTTGGGATGCTTGCGCAACTGGCCGATGATCGCCTGATCGGCGGTGCCGATGACGCCGGATTTGGTGACCAGGAGGCCGGCACCGGTGGAGATCAGCAGCGCCGGGATCTGCGACACCAGGCCGTCGCCGACCGTCAGCAGGGTATAGCTGCGCAGCGCCTCGTTGAAGCTGATGCCCTGCTGCACCGTGCCGATGATGATGCCGCCGACGACGTTGATCACAGTGATCAGCAGCCCGGCGATGGCATCGCCGCGCACGAACTTCGCGGCGCCGTCCATGGCGCCGAAGAAGGTGCTTTCGTCTTCCAGATCCTTGCGTCGCCGGCGGGCGGTGGTCTCGTCGATCAGCCCGGCCGACAGATCGGCGTCGATCGCCATCTGCTTGCCGGGCATCGCATCCAGGCTGAACCGGGCGGAGACCTCGGCAATACGGCCGGAACCCTTGGTGATGACGATGAAATTGATCAGCACCAGGATGATGAAGACGATCACCCCGATCATGAAATTGCCGCCCATCACGAACTGGCCGAAGGCCTCGATCACCTGGCCCGCGGCGGATGTGCCCTCGTGGCCATGGCTGAGGATCAGCCGGGTCGAGGCGATGTTCAGCGCTAGCCGGAACATCGTCGACACCAGCAGGATGGTCGGAAACGAGCTGAAATCCAGCGGGCGCTGGATGAACAGGGTGATCAGCAGGATGACCAGCGACAGGCTGATCGACATCGACAGAAGCAGGTCGAGCGTCCAGGTCGGGATCGGGAAGATCATCACGACCAGGATGAACAGCATCCCGAAAGCGACGACCAGATCGGCGCTGCCCAGCATGGTGCCGAACCGGCCGATCACGCCGCCATCGCCACGCGGCGCGCCGGGTCCGCCGCCCTTGCCCTGCGGGTTGCTGATCGGTGTTGGCAGGCCGCCGCGTTCAGCCATCAAGCATCATCCCGGTCTGGACCGCGGCCCGGTCTGAACCGCGGGCTGCGGTCAGGCACCGCATCACCGGTCGCCAAAGGCGCCGGAGCGTTCGACATCGCCACCGGCAGGCGGCGGTACCGCCACCCCTTCCTCGGCATACAGTTTCAGCTTGTTGCGCAGGGTGCGGATCGATATTCCCAGGATGTTGGCCGCATGGGTGCGGTTGCCAAGGCAATGTTGGATGGTGTTGATGATCAGGTCGCGTTCCACATCGGCCACCGTGCGGCCGACCAGGGCGCGGGTGGCGCCGTCATCGTCGCTGCCAGGTGTCACCGCATACCCGCTGCCATGGCCGAAGGACTGGGGCGGCACCGGTGCCGGCGCCGGCGCCGTGGGGGGCTGCGACGACAGGCCATAACCGCCGCCGCTGTTGCCATAGCTGCCATAGCCGCCGCCATAGGGGCCGGTGCTGGCATAACCGTTGCCATAGGCGTTCTGCATCGGGGCATGCGGCTGGTGCTGGCTGGCCGGCGCCATGCGGGCCGCCGCCTCGGACCGCCTGCCGGCGGCGGCCACGGCCAGACTGGACCCGTCGGCCAGCATCACCGCATCGACGCCGATCTCCGGCCCCCGGGCCAGAAGCACCGCACGATGCATGGTGTTTTCAAGCTCGCGGACATTGCCGGGCCAGTCATAGGCCAGCAGCAATCCCCGCGCGTCGGGCGACAGCGGCCGGTCGGGCAGGGCATTGGCGGCGGCATAACGCTGCACGAAATGATCGGCGAGGGCGGCGATATCGCCCGGCCGTTCACGCAGCGCCGGCAGCCGCAGGTTCACCACGTTCAGCCGGAAATACAGGTCCTCGCGGAACCCGCCGCGGCGGACCTCGTCTTCAAGATTGCGGTTCGACGTGGCGATCAGGCGGATATCGACCTTCACCGGCCGGGTGCCGCCGACGCGGTCGACCTCGCGCTCCTGGATCACGCGCAGCAGCTTGGCCTGCAGGCGCGGGTCCATCTCGCTGATCTCATCCAGCAGCAGCGTGCCGCCATCGGCTTCCTCGAACTTGCCGACGCGGCGGGCCACGGCACCGGTGAAGGCGCCCTTTTCATGACCGAACAATTCGCTTTCGAGCAGGTTCTCAGGAATGGCCGCGCAGTTGACCGACACGAAGCGCTGATCGGCCCGGCGGCTCTTGCGGTGCAGGAACCGCGCCATGACCTCCTTGCCGGTGCCGCTTTCGCCGGTGATCAGCACGGTCGCGTCGGCAGGCGCGATCTGCTCGGCCAGCGCCACCACTCGTTCCATGGCGGTGTCGCGCACGATCAATGCATGATCTTCGGCGGCAACCGCCTCCAGCACCGCCGCGATCAGTTCTGGATCGGGCGGCAGGGGGATGTATTCCTTGGCGCCCGCCTTGATGGCGCGCACCGCGGCCTGGGCGTCGGCGCCCACGCCACAGGCAACGACCGACACGTGGATGCGCTCCTGTTCCAGGTTGCGGACCAATCGGCCGATATCCAGGCCGACATCCACCATCACCAGTTCCGCCCCGTGACCGGCGCGCAGATGGTCCATTGCCGCGTCCACATCCGGAACCTGCGACACCTTGGCGCCACGCGACACCGCGATCCGCGTCGCCGCGCCGATCTGGCCTCCCAGGGAACCGATGATCAGAAGTCGCATTGTCTGGTCACTCCTGCGCCGGGCGCCGCCCGCGCCGTCGATCGTCTGAAAAGCTCGGAAAACCACCTGCCGGGCGCTTGGCGGCCCTTGACCGGCGGTTGGACGTCTTGGTCTGGCAGGTGAGGGTCACCCGCCCCGGGCCGGCTGTGAACCGAACCCGTCGTCGCTGCCTCAGTCGTAGAACTGGATGCGCTTGTTCGGTGGCAGCATGGCGTTCAATGTCAGTTCCAGCCTGCGGGGGTTCTCCTGGCGGCCGATCGACGTGGCGCCGGCCAGATAGATCTGCTTGAACATCTGCTCCTCCATCGAGTTGCGCTCCAGTTTCCCGGCCAGCGGGTTGAAGACCATATTTGCCAGAACCGCGCCATAGAAAGTGGTCAGCAGCGCCACCGCCATCGCCGGCCCGATCGTGCTCGGATCCTCCAGATTGCCCAGCATCTGGACCAGACCCACCAGGGTGCCGATCAGTCCCATGGCCGGCGCCACTTCGGCCGACTTCTTCAGGATCTGGCTCGACTGCATGTGCCGTTGCGCCATCTGCGAGATGTCGCGCTTCAAGATCCGCTCCACATCCTCGACCGGGATGCCGTCGACCACCATGCCCAGCGCCCGGAACAGGAACGGGTTGTCCTGAAGCCGGTTCAGGCTCTCCTGCAGCCCCAGAACCCCCTTGCGCCGGGCCTGATCGGCCAGTTCCAGCACCTGCAGGGCGGCCCGGGCCGGATCGGCCGGCCGCGAGATCATGGTCTTCATCATCACCGCCTGTGCCCGGATCACCTCGGTGAGTGAAAAGTTCACCATAGTGATGAAGAAGGTGCCGCAAACGACGATCAGGATAGACGGAATGTCGATGAAGGCACCGACCGAGCCGCCCAGGATGATGGCCACCACGATCAGCACGAAGCCGACGATCAGGCCGAGGATGGTTGCAAGATCCATGTGGTCCTTGGGGCTCAGGTCTGGGCGCGGAGGGCGGATAGGGCCGTGTGCGGGCAGGCCGGCTGATCAGGCAGGCTCAGCCGCGGTCGGTTTTGATGATCTCGGTCATGGTGACCCCAAGGCGGTCTTCCACCACAACCACCTCGCCGCGGGCGACAAGACGATCGTTCACATAGATATCGACGGCTTCACCGACCTTGCGGTCCAGTTCCACCACCGCGCCGCGGCCCAGCTTCAGCAACTGGTTGACTTGCATGGTCGCCTTGCCCAGCACGGCCGATACCTGAACCGGCACCTGATACACGGCCTCCAGATCGGCGGCGCTGCGCGGCACATCGGGCACCTGCTGGTCGGGTTCTTCGCGCTCACGCTCGCGGTCGCGGATCTGGTCGCGCCGGCGATCGCTGCCCTCGAACTCCTCCAGGCTCAGATTGTCCTTGTCATCGGCCATCTCTGGTCTCCGCAGGCGCCGGCCGTGAAACGGCCTGCGCGGTGATGTCAGGGCGGGTGGCGGCGGCTGCCGTCATCCGGTGGTACCGTCATCCGATCATTCGGCCGGGTGATGGCCCGGCGTCAAGTCCTGTGTGCCGAAGCCCGTACCGGCGGTCGGCGTCGCAGTCTGTTCGGCGATGGCCTCGTCGATCCGCCCCACGATCTCGTCGCGTGACAACATCGCCATCCCGCCCGGCCAGATCAGCCGCGCATCGCCTGAGGCCAGCCCGGCATCTGCGACCACCCGGCATTGGCCCAGCACGCCTTCGGCGGCCAGAATCGGCGCCACACGTTCAGCCATCGGTGCTTCCATCGATGGATGCACCTGCAACACCGCGTCGCCGGTTTCGGCGATGCCGGCGATGCAGTCGCGCAGCATGGTCTCGATCCGGTCCAGCCGCACCTCGTCGGTGCAGCCGATCTTGACCGCGATCGCCCGCGCCAGCATCACCAGATCGCCGGTGTGGCTGTCGAGAGCGGTGTGCCATCCGGCGATCGCCTCCGCCGTCTGGCGTTCCAGTCGCTGGACCGCCTGCAGGGTCTGCTGTTCGATCGCGGCCAGCGCCTGGGCCACCCCGGCGCGCCGGCCTTCGTCGAAAGCGGCATTGCGTGCCGCTGCCAACTCCGCTTCCGAAAAGCTCGGCGGCGGCGGGGGCGGCGGCGGTTCGGGTGCTGTCGGCGTGGCATGCGGCTCGGTCGCCTTCGCGCGCTTCGGCCGATCGATGTCGATGTCGTCGTCGAAGCTGACGTCAAAGGTGAATTTCTTGTAGCCGGCCATGCCTGTCGTCCCCGCGTTGCGTGGCGTCAATAGACCAGAACGTCGTCGCCCTTACCGTCGGCAATGACGATTTCGCCCTTGTCGGCCAGATCCTTGGCGGCCAGCACCATATAGGCCTGGGCTTCGTCGACGTCGCGCAGCCGCACCGGCCCCATCGCCGCCATGTCCTCGCGCAGCATCTTGGCCGCACGTTCCGACATGTTGGACAGGAACAGCTCGCGGATCTTTTCCGACGACCCCTTCAGTGCCAGAGCCAGCTTGTCCTTGTCGACCACCCGCAGCACGGTCTGTACACCGGTCGGCGCCAGATTGCCGAGATCTTCAAAGGTAAACATCAGCGAGCGGATCTTCTCGGCCGAGTCCTTGTTGCGGCCTTCCAGCGCGTCCAGGAAGCGGGCTTCGGCCTGGCGATCGAGGTTGTTGAAGATCTCGGCCATCATCTCGTGGGCGTCGCGACGGCTGGTGCGGGCGAGGTTGCTCATGAACTCGGCCCTGAGCGTGCGCTCCACACCGTCGAGCACCTCTTTCTGCACCGGCTCCATGCGCAGCATGCGCATCACAACTTCCATCGCGAAATCATCGGGCAGGGCCGCCAGAATCCGGGCGCTGTGTTCGGGCCGGACCTTCGACAGCACCACCGCCACGGTCTGCGGATATTCGTTCTTCAGATAGTTGGCCAGGATCTGCTCGTTCACATTGCCGAGCTTGTCCCACATGGTGCGGCCCGCGGGGCCGCGGATCTCCTCCATGATCGACTCGATCCGCTCACGCTCAAGCCCCGAGGCCAGCAGCAGGCGTTCGGTGGTCTCGAAAGTGCCGACCAGGGTGGATGTCGACGAGATCTGCTCGGCGAAATCGACCAGCAGCCCCTCGACCATGTCCGACGAGACCTTGCCGAGCGAGGCCATGACCTGCGAAATCTCGCGGATCTCATCGTCTTCCATCATCCGGAACAGCTTGGCGGCGTATTCATCACCCAGCGCCAGAAGCAGGATCGCGGCCTTGACCGGTCCGCCCATTCCACGCAGTTCGCTCTTGCCACGCGCCATCGTCTGCTCAGTCCTCTTCCCGGATCCACGAGCGGATCACGGCCAATGCTTCTTCCGGGTGCCGATCGACGATCTCGGCGATCTTGCGGACCGAGGACTGGCGAACCCGTCCCTCGACCTGGCTGATATCGATCATGGCATCACTGCTTTCCATCGCCGCTGCCAGCGCACGTTCGGCGGTCGGCCCCGGCAGAGCCGGGGTCATGCCGTCCGGCCCGGACAGTGCCGCCATCGGCATGCCGTCGGGGCCGGTGACCATGGCGACCCCGCCCATGCCGCCGGCGGCACCCGCGGCCTGCGGCCCCAGCCGGCCGACCAGTGGCCGCAGCACCAGCAGAATGACCAGCAGGGCGACAATCGCCAGCACGACCATTTCGGCAATGCGCATGTATTCGCTGGCACCCAGCCCCAGCAGGCCCTCGTCGGGAAGGATTTCCTGATTGCGGGCGAAGGGCAGATTGACGACCTCGATGCTGTCTCCGCGCTCGTCATTGGCGCCGACGGCGCTGCGCACCAGCTGGGTCAGCCGTTCCAGTTCCTCGGCACTGCGCGGCTGATAGGTCTGGGCGCCGTCGGCATCGGTGACATAGCTGCCGTCGACCAGGACCGCGACCGACAGGCGGCGGACGGCGCCGGCTTCGCGGACCTCGTTGCGTACCGTGCGCGAGATTTCGTAATTGACCGTCTGACCGTCGCGTGACGACTGGCTGCGATTGCCGGATTGTCCCTGGGCCTGCGAGGCATCGGGAATGTTGTTTGCGGCTGTGACCGCGTCGGGATCGCCGTCGACCGCGCTCTCATTCTCGCGGTTCACCTGCCGCGAGCGGATCACCTGACCATCGGGATCATAGGTCTCCTGCGAAATCGTGACGCGGTCGCGGTCGATCTCGGCATTCACCTCGACCTGCACCCGGCCGGGGCCGACCGACTCCTCGATCAGCCGCGTCACCTGGGTGCGCAACCGCGCCTCAATGCCCTGGCGCATTTCGTCGGCGGCGCTCAACGCGGCGCCGACACCGCCATCGGCGCCACCGTCGCCGCGGGCCAGCAGGGTGCCGCGATCATCGGCGATCGCCACCCGTTCCGGCCGCAGACCTGGTACGGCGGCGGCGATCAGCTGCTGGATCGCACGCACCTGACCCTGTGTCAGGCTGCGGCCGCCACGCGGGCTGACCACGATCGATGCGGTGGGTTCAGCCTGACTGCGTGAAAACAGTTCGCGGCGCGGCAGCACGATGTGCACCCGCGCATTGGCCACGGCATCCAGCGCCATGATCGTGCGCTGAAGCTCGCCTTCCAGGGCCCGCACCAGATTGACGTTCTGGGCGAAATCGGTGGTGCCCAGCCCTTCGGAGCGGTCGAAGATCTCATAGCCGACCGAGCCGCCCTTGGGCACGCCGCTTTCGGCCAGGGTCAGCCGCAGACGTGGGATCTGGTCCTGCGGAACCATGACCCGGCGACCATCGGGGCTGAGGGTATAGGGAACGCCCGCCTGTTCCAGCTCTGCCACCACACTGGCGGCATCGGCCGTGTCCAGATCGCCGTACAGCAGGCCCATCGCCGGGGCGCCGACCCGTGAGATCAGAAACACGCCAAAGATCAGCAGACCGCCGGCGACAGCGCCGATCGCCGCCAGCCTGGCCGGTCCCAATCCCTTCAGTGCCTGCATCCAGGCCTTCAGCGTATCCGCCATGCGACCCGTCCCGCTCCGTCTGTCGTGGGCCGAACCAAGGAGTGGCGCCCTTGCGGGACGCGCACCATCGACTGCGGGCACCGTTCGGTGCCTCACCCGGTTGTTCTACGGTAGTTTAGGTGAAGAGATGGTTAATGCCCGGCAAAAACTGCCGGGCAGGCGGCAAAAAATGCCGCCCATGTGGCACCGGCCATCGATCGGGCCGGTCGGCGGGTGGCAGACCGCCGCCGCATGGCCGCGTCGGGTCAGATCCGACGGCCGCGCTTCATGCGCCGGCTGACCAGCTGGTTGGCGTCGGCGCCATGAATCTGGCGCCAGCTTTCAAATTCTTCCAGCGACAGGGCATAACGCTGGCACACGTCTTCAAGCGTGATCGCCCCGGCCATCACCGCCGCCACAACCTCGATCTTGCGGCGCGCGACCCAGCGCACGCCGTTGCCCGGCGGCAGATCGAATGCCAGCATGGTGCGCCGCGACCGCGCCGTGCTGTCCACCCGGATGCCGCCGTCGCGGGGCGCGTCGGGCATCACGGGCGCTGTTGCGCCGACTAGTCTGAGTTTTGGGGTGGTCATCGGAACCGGTAACTCGCGGTGGGTGGGACAGAAACGATGCCTGTCCTCGCGCTTCAGCTACATCCGATGCTATCCGCAGGTGCTTAACAAAAGCTGAAAACGACGAAACGCCACGCAAAACGCCGGTTGAGCGTCTGCGTGGCGGTCGGTTGTCGATGATCGTGGTCGATGGCGGGGCGGGCGGGGAGGGCGAACCCTCCGCCACCCGGGCGGTCAGCGCTTCGAGCTGAGCAGTTCCTGGAGCATCTCGTCCACGGTCGTGATGATCTTCGAGCTGGCCGAATAGGCGCGCTGGGTGATGATCATGTCGGTGAACTCGCTCGCCAGATCGACGTTCGAGGCCTCCAGCGAGCTGGGAGCGATCAGACCGGCGCCGCTGCTGCCCGATTCGCGCAGGTTGAAGTCGCCCGACTTGTCGGTCTTGGCAAAGACGTTGCCGTTCTTCTCTTCCAGGTTCTGAGGGCTGGTGAACGTCGCCACCGGCACTTTGTAGAGCTGCTTCTGCTGGCCGTTGCTGAACGAGGCGATGACGAAGCCGTCCTCGTCGATGGTGATGCCCGACAGTTCACCCGACGACGCGCCGTTCTGTGTCAGGGAGCGCACCTCGAAATCGCCGGCGTATGACCGCAGGCCATCGGCCAGGCCGACGCCGGTCGGGCCGGCGGTGCCCCAGTTCACCGAGACTTCCGATGAACCGGCGCCATTGGCCCACTGAATCTCCAGTGGATCGCTGAGTGAGGTTGAGATGGTGTTCAGCGTGCCATCGGCGTTGAAGGTCACAACGCCGGCGGCGATCTGGCCGGCCGGTGTCGGCGCTGTGGTCACCACATCATTCTGGTCGATCGCATTGATCTCGACCGCCCACTCATTGTTGCCGGCCTTCAGGAAGTTGACCATAACGTCATGGCCGCGGCCCTGGGCGTCGTAGACCCGCACCGAGCGGCTGAAATCGGCAGCGACGGCACCCGACGACATGTTCTGCGTGGCGTTGGACGCGTCATAGGTGCTGGTGACGGTGGTGCTGGCGACGGTGCGGTTCAGCGCCAGGTCCGTTGTGCCGTCGCCGGCGGTGCCGGTCACGGTCAGGCTGCGGCGCGGATCGTAGGCGGCAATCGAGATCGTGGCGGAGCTTGCGGTGCCGCCGACGGTGGCCGTGAAATTGCTGCTGGCATTCACCAGGTCGGCGAGCTGGTCGAGGGTCGAGAACTCGCCCGCACCTGTGCCGGCGGTGAAGGTCACGGTGTTGACACCATCGGACAGCGTGACCGTTTCGCCTGCGGCGATCACGCCACCGGCAATCAGGTCGCTGGAAGAGGCAATGCCAGTGGTTGCCGTGCTGGTGGAAGTGGCGACGGTGCGGTTCAGCGCCAGGTCCGTTGTGCCGTCGCCGGCGGTGCCGGTCACGGTCAGGCTGCGGCGCGGATCGTAGGCGGCAATCGAGATCGTGGCGGAGCTTGCGGTGCCGCCGACGGTGGCCGTGAAATTGCCGCTGGCGTTCACCAGATCGGCGAGTTGGTCGAGGGTCGAGAACTCGCCCGCACCTGTGCCGGCGCTGAAGGTCACGGTGTTGATACCATCGGACAGCGTGACCGTTTCGCCTGCGGCGATCACGCCACCGGCAATCAGGTCGCTGGAAGAGGCGATGCCGGTGGTTGCCGTGCTGGTGGAGGTGGCACCGGCATAGACCAGCTCATTGGCATCCAGGTTGACCGCGACGTTCATCTCGGTGGTCGCTGCGGCGGTGCCGCTGATCTGCGACACGTTCACCGTCTCGAGGCTGGAGATATCCGCCGAAGAGGTGGTGTTGATCACGTTGCCGGGTTCACCGGGCAGCCGGCCCGCGGGATCGAGCCGCCAGCCCTGCAGATAGAAGCCGGCCGCGTTGCGCAGATTGCCCTGGTCATCCGGCACGAACGAGCCGGCGCGGGTATACAGCACCTCGTCGCTGCCTGCGACCTTGGGCTGGACCACGAAGAAGCCGTTGCCCGACACGGCGATGTCGAGCGGCGACGCCGTGGCCTGCACCAGACCCTGACGATCGATCAGCTGCTGCACGCTGGCGCGCACACCGCCCGGCGCATAGACCGAGGTCGAGCCGCTATCGGTGACCATCGACAGAAAATTGGTGTTCTTGGCCTTGTAGCCCACCGTGTTGACGTTGGCGATATTGTCCGAGATGACGCCCATCGCGGTGCTCTGGGCGCCAAGGCCCGAAACGCCGGAATAGAGCGAGCCGTAAAGACCGAAGCTCATCTGGATCACTCCTCTCACGCGCGGGCGTCACGGGCCCGCTGTCATGTCCTGAAGCCGTCGAGGCTGCATGCCGCCGGCTGGTTGCTGCTGCGCCCGGCATCGCCGCCGGCCCGCAAAACCCGGTGAGGAACCGGCGCCATCCTGGCGCCCCCTCCCGAACTCGAAATCTGTTATGCCGCGGCTTCCTGAGCGGCGAGCAGGGTGGCCTGATCGATCAGCCCCGAGCTGTAGAGCTGCTGCAAGACCTGCTCCGTGGTGGTCGACGCCCCGCCGCCTTCGCGGATGCCGGTCACCTGTTCGATGGGGATCTCGACGCCGTTGACCGACAGCACGATCTTGCCGCTGTTGACGCTGACACCATCCACCGTACCGGTGACCGATGTCGTGACCCCCATGGACTTGCCGGCGCTGTCGAGCGCTGTGACGCTCATCTTGTAGGGGCCGTCGGCCATCAGGTTGCCGTCGGTGTCCTTGCCGTCCCAGACAAAGGTGTGGACGCCGGCATCGACTTCGCCGGTCTCGGTGCGAACCACCTTGCCGCTTTCGTCGATGATGTTGATGGTCACCTTGTCGGCGGTCTGCGGCAGACGGTAGTTGTAGATCGACTCGCCGTCCTTGAGCTGGATGGTGTCGCCCTGGGCGTCGACGACCTTGCCGATATACGAGGCGGCATTGGCCATCTGAGCGCCTTCGGACAGCGTGATCAGATCTTCAAGGTTGCTGTTCGACTGCACCAGCTGCTCGGTCTGCGTGAACAGCACCAGCTGATTGGTGAATTCATTCGTATCCAGCGGATTGGTCGGATCCTGGTTCTTCAGCTGCGTGGTCAGCAGCGTCAGGAACTGATCGAAATCATCCGCCAGCTTGTTGCCCGACAGGCTCGCTTTCGACGTGGTCGGAAGCGAGGTGGTGTTTCCGGAGATTGCGTCGGTGGCCATGTCCCTCGAACTCCCTGAGCCTCAGATCCGCATGTCGACGCGCCGGCTGTCGCCAGGACGCTGATCTGCGGCCGCACTGTCGATGCGGGCGTCGATCTGACCCGTCAGGTCACGATCGTTGGTCATGTCGCGGCCGCGCCGGGCTTGGCCGTTGTCGTTGCCGCGGCGGTTGCCGTCACCGGCCAGGCCCGCGAAAGCCTGTTGCTGCTGGTTCTGTCCGGTGTCCTGGCCGAAGCCGGGCTGGCCACCGGCGATCTGTGCCGACGACCCCTGACTGGTGCCCTGAGCCTGGTTGAAGCCCTGGGCGAGCGAGCGGTCGACGTCATAGCGCAGTGCTCCGGTCTCGATCTTGAACCCCGCCTTCGACAGGCTGCGCTCCAATTCTGCCCGGTCGGCAGTAAGTGCCTCTATCGCCCCGGCATTTTCTGCCGAGAACCGGGCATTCAGCCGGCCCTGCGCGTCGATTGTCATCTCCACCCGGACACGGCCCAGTTCAGCCGGCATCAGGGTCATCACGAAATGCGTTTCACCGCCGGCCGAGGCCATCCGGGTCCGTGCCGCATCCATATGGGCGGTGACCTGGGCGGCAGGCCGGGGCTGGCCGGACAGGGACTGCTGAAGGATGGCGGCCGTTCCAGCCGGCTGGCTCGCGGTCTGCGGCAGGCCGGCTGCGGGGTTGGAGGTGGTGGCGTTGATGGCGGGTGCCGATGGCATCGACGATGAGGTCGACGCAAATGGCGATGCAAATGCCGTGCCGGTTCCATCGTTCGCGGACCCGGCAGATACGGTGCCGTCGGTTGCCGGCATCGTCGCGGTGGTGCCCGCCCGGTCGCCACGATGACCCGGCCGCGCGTCACCGGCGGCGGTGTCGACTCGACCACGATTGCCGGCGGCGGCATCGCCATCGGCAATGACGCCATCGTCCACGGCCGACCCGGCATTGCCGGACAAGGCCGCGGTGTCAGCCGCCATGCTGGCGTCGAAGCCGGTCATGGCCGACAGGGCGGCGAGGCCCGCCGACATCGGTCGCACGGTTTCGGCCGAGCCATTGATCCTGCCGGTGGTCTCCATCCGGTCGCCATTGTCGGTCGAGGCAGGATTTTCGACCGCGCCTGCCGGGTCGGCCGGGCTGGCGATGTCGAAGTGGCCAGTCGTCTGGAACCGGCCGCCAAGGTCCACCGGGCCGTCAGCCGTCATCGGGCTTGTGTTGATGCCTGGGCCTGCGTTGGCGGTCGGGCCGGTGTTGAGGGTCGGGCCAGTGTTGAGGGTCGGTGCGGCATTGCCGGTCGGGCGGGTGCCATCGGCCGGAGCAGGCCGGCTGGCGGACGCCGTGATATCGGCGTTGGCTGCCATGCCTGTGGCCGCCATCGTCACGCTGGTCGGTGCCTGTGCGGGGGCCGCTGACGGCGCCCCGTTCGGACCCTGCGACCGCGCATGCACATTCTGCCTGGGCACGCCATCCTTCCCGAGCACAGGGGCTGTCGCCGCCGCTGCGCCACCCGCCATCAGGCTGGCGCCACGATCGGCGGCCGGGGCGACGGTTGGAATGCCACCTGCCGCGGGGATGGCCGCGTCGACGCCCGGTGCGGCGCGGCCGGCCGGCCCGGCAGGGGATGACACCGTCGGCCGGTCCGTCGGCGCCCCGCCGGGAGCCAGGCTGTCGGCGCCCCGACCGTCGGCGCCTGCGCGCGCGGGTGCCGGTCCGGCATGTGCGGCGCCCTGCCGCTGGTCGTCGGTTGGCCGGGGTTCGGTGCTGCCGCCGTCGGCAGATGATGCGCCGGCTGTCGGGCGGGTGCTGTCGGGTGTCATGCCATCGCCCGCAATCGAGGCGGGGTCCACGCCGGCACGGCGACCGGCGGGGACCGTGATCGCAGCGGCGGCCTGCGGGCGCGGGGCCAGCAGTGAAGCGGCAATCTGCATGTCTGGCGTCGTGACCGGCATGGCGGTTTCGGTCGCCGTCTCTGGCTGTGCGCCGGCGCGCGTCTCCCGGCTGGCCACGCTGCCGGACAAGGCCCCGATGTCGGAGCCCGGGCCGGTTGTCGGCGCCGCGACCGTCTCGGATGTCGCGGACCTTTCCGGCATCACGACCCTTTCGGGCACCAATGGGCTTTCGGGCATCGATGCGCTGTCCGGCGCCATGCCCTTGTCCGTGCCCATGGGCGACGGAGCCCGATTGGCAGCGGAAGCGGCTGTCCTGAATGCGTCTGTGCCGGTTGCGATCATGGCGGCGTCGATATCGGGCGCAAAGGCCACGTCGCCGTCGGACAGCATGGTCGTGGTTTCGAAGGCAGGCGTGCCGCCGGCGACCAGACGCCCGACCATGCGGCCGGTCCGGTCACCCAGGTCCTGTACCGTGCGGGCGGCGGTATCCACGCTGCGCGCGATACCCGTCCAGGCGATGTTGGTCCAGGCGATGGCGGTTTCGGCCAGGCCAGCCATCGCCGGCGGCACCACGGGTGCGGCTGCGGCCGTATTGGCCATCGGGTCTTCAGCCGGTTGGCGGGCTTCCGGCAGGCTGCTGTCGATGGCGGTCTTGGCGGTGTCGATCACCACCGAGGCCCCGGCGGCCGCGTGGGTAGCCATATCGGCATCCAGGCCCGGTATCGGTGCATCGTCGACCCCATCCGCGCGCCCATCCTCGGGGCGTGCGGTGGCCTCTGGCGCCGTGGCCGGTCGATCCGCCGTGGCGTCTGCGGACGTGGTGAACCAGACCGGTTCTGCATGCACCGTATCGGCCTGGGCCGCTTCCGGCTGTTCCGTGCCAGCCTGTTCTGTGCCAGCCTGGGCCGCGACACCGTCTGCCCTGCGTGGCGCTGCCGGCGCGATGTCATGACGTTCCGTCAGCCGGTCGTTGGAGCGGCCTGCGGTTGCATCGGTCATCGGCCCGTTCGTGGCACCGGCCTGCGGCCGGAGCACCGATGGCCGTGTGCCATCATCCCCGGAGAGCAATGCCGTTCCGGTGCCGGGCTTTGCATCATGGACAATGCTGGCGTCGACGACCGAGGTGTCGACAGCAGCAAGCTCGGGCTGCGCCGTGCGAGCTGTGGCCATGGCGACGGGGGCGGCAATGGCGGGTGCCGTGATGATGGGGGCGGCAATCCCAGACGTGACGGAGAAAGGGCCGACAGACAGGGGAACGACAGACAGGGGGGAAACATCGATCGGCGCGGCGGTCACCGGGGTTGCAACCGCAGTCGCGGCCACAGCGGGTGTAATGTCGGCGCCATCGACCGGCGTCGTCGCAGTTGCGACAGCCGACCACGATGTTGCCTGAGATGCGGCCTGCATGATCTGTGGGGCCGGCATGGCGGGTGCATCGGAAGACCGGTCGCCCTTGGCCGGCGTCGACATGGCCATGACCACCGGCTTGTCGACCGGCGCCCCGGTGGCGTTCATGTCGGCGGGCCGGCCGGGCATTTCTGCGGCGGCGCCGGACGAGTCCATGGGCAGATCGGGCATCTCGACAGGCTGGCCGGGGGGCACCACCTGCAGGGCTGGCCCGCTGTCGGTCGTCGGGGCCGACAGTTTGTGGCGTCCGGCCATCAGGGGCGCCACGCTCGCCATATCGACGCTCGATGCCAACAGAGCCGCGAATCCACCCGCGAGGTCGGACGGGGCACCCGCGCGGGGTGTCTGCCCGGGCAGGCGTTCGGTCATCAGGGCAGGCGCGACAGCGGACATGAAGGCAGCTTTCGACCGGGGGGCGACGCCTTCAGGTCAGCAAGTCCCATGCCAATGATATGGAACGTGTCAGGCTACTGATTTAAGAAGAGAAAAGACTGATGCTTGGGCCTTGGCGCCAGCGGATGGAAGACCTGGCACCCGGCAGGATCTGCCAGCCCGGCAAATCGTGCCGGGTGATCGGGATGCTCAACTGCCGGCCAGGGGCAGGTCGAAGCGGGCAGTGGTTCCCTGGCCGGGCTGGCTGTCCAGCGACAGGCTGCCGCCCTGCAATTCGACCAGCAGCCGGCTGATGGTCAGGCCCAACCCGGTGCCCCGCGGCGCGGTGTCGGTCCTGGCCTGGCTGTGGGCCTGCTCATAGGGGCGCATCAGCCGGCGCAGATCTTCGGGTGAAATCCCGGGCCCATCATCGCGTATGGCAACCACGAACCGGCCACTCGCCACATGATTGCTCACCTGAACCGTGCCACCTGCCGTCGCATATTTGATGGCGTTCGACAGCAGGTTCAGCATGACCTGTTTCAGGGCGCGATCATCGGCGATCACCTGCGGCGAGGGCCGCACCGGTTCCCATATCACCCGCACCTGCTTTTCGATCGCGAGGCCGCCCACCACGCGGATGGTCTGTGACAGCACCGGGTTCGCGTCCATCGCCTCTGGTGCCACATCGTATTTGCCGGCCTCGATCTTCGCCATGTCGAGGAGATCGTTGATGATCGACAACAGGTGGCGGCCGCTGCCGTGGATCGCGTTGAGGTAGCCTAGATAGGTATCGTTCCCGACCGGTCCCAGCATCTGCTGCTCCATGACCTCGGCAAAGCCGATGATGGCGGTCAGCGGCGTGCGCAACTCGTGGGTCATCGTCGCCAGGAACAGCGATTTCTGTTGGAACGCGCCTTCGGCCGACAGGCACTGGACGTAATTGTCTTCGGCCAGTCGCACCAGTTCTTCGGCCTGGTGTTCCAGAATACTGCTCTGGTGGGTCAGTTCGGCGTCGTGGGCCGCCAGCTGGTCCACGGCTTCAAGCGCATTGGCGGCCGTGCGACCAAGATCGATCACGGTCCGTGCCGCCGTGGCCGAGGTGGCGATCCGGCGCCGGTCGCGGGCGCTCCAGCGCCGGTGGCCCCGGACCAGCAGGACGCCGATGGTGATGCCGTCTTCCGTCAGCAGAGGTGCTGCCAGAACCGGCGTGTGTGCAGCCTCGTCGCTGGATGCGGGCGGCAGATCGAGCTGTATGCATCCGCCGTCGGCCACCGGTGGCAGCGCTGCCGCAAGCGCCTCCAGGCGGCCCGTCACTACCGTGTCCATCGTTGTCAATGCTAGCGGCCGTGGTCCCCGGTCGTCGGACAGGACCAGCAGGCAGTCCGCCCCGTCCAGCGTTTCAGCCGTGGCCCCGAGCAGGCCGTCAAGCGCCGGTCCGGTTTCCGATCCGACGACCCTGTACTGCCTGAGTGCGTCGCGTTTGCGGCGGTCGGACGGTAGATCGGGCATCATGTTTTCCTGTGACACGATGTATCCGTCAGCCGGTGGGTGGCTCCGGCAGCGAGGCCGCCAGTGCCACGGTCGACGGTGTCGCGATACCGGTCTCAGGTACAGCGGGCTCACGTATAGCCGGCGGCGGCGACCCTGCCAGTGAATTCACCGTCAGAAGCAGGCGTGTCATGCGCTGATCTCTGATCCCGGCGTCGTTCAGTGCTGCGACACATGACCGCAGATAATCGGCCGACGACCCCAGCTCGCCATGCGCCCGGGCGATGATCCGGGCGGTTTCGATGTTTGGAAGCCGGCCTGCATACCGTTCATGAGCCGGGTTGATGACGAAGGCCAGGGCCGGTGTCGTTCCGTCTGCGGTGCGGGTCTGCACCCAGCGCGGCACATAGGATGCCGTCAGCATTTCCCGCCGCCAGATCAGCGCCAGCTCGGCCTGCCAATCGGCCGGATCCAGCTGCATCGTCATGGCATTGCACGATCCGCCGCGATCCAGCGCCAGCATCAGACCCGGATCTTCGGGGGTGCCGCGGCCGAAGGGCATCCACAGGCAGAACCGGCGATGATAGCCCACGAGCCGTGCCGGTCGCCGGGCGGCAATGGCGACGCAGGGGTTCCACATCAGCGAGCCATAGCCGAACAACCAGGGCGCGCCGCCCTGGAAGGCGCCGCCCGGCGCCATCGACAAAGTCTCCTCAAGCGAGGCGGCGAGTGCCGCATCGTCGAGCACCCGGACATGCGGATAGAGCGTCGCGAACCGGCGGCGGATGGTATCCGCCTCAAGCATCTCGCGGGTCACGCCGTGCGGGCCTGGGCGGGCCAGATGCTCCACGGCCCCGGCCACGGCCGCATCGTCGAGCACGGTGCCGTCATCTGGTGGCGTCATCCGGATCTTCATCGGTCATGGGCCGCGGCGCCGCGCTGCAGCCGGGATGATCACGCAGCCAACAAGCTCTTGGGGGGCGCCGGCCGCACCATTACAGTATAGCGTCTGCGGGGGCGGGTGTCTCGCGTCGGAACCCGATCATCGGATTGATCGCAACCGGAAACGAATAGTACAACAACCTTGCGTCATCGTGCCGCTAACGCTAACAGTTGATCATGACAAGGCCGCTGCGGAGCAGGGGGACGCGTGTCCCGACAGACGGCCACCCAGGAGGAACACATGCCCATGCGTATCGAAGAGGGGGCCGAACTCTGGCGTCCTTCGGCCGAGGATATCGAGGCCGCGCGCATCACCGATTTCATGCGCTGGCTGGGGCGCGAGCGCGGCGTCGAGGTTTCGGATTACGAAAGCCTCCGCCGCTGGTCGGTCGATGCCGTCGGGACATTCTGGCAGGCATTGGCCGATTATTTCGGCATCCGGTTTTCAAGCCCCGCCGAAACGCCGCTGGTCAGCGAGGAGATGCCGGGTGCCCGCTGGTTTCCCGGCGCGCGGATCAATTATGCCCGCGTCGCCTTCGATCAGGCACGGCCGGGCGAGGTGGCGATCTTCCATCAGTCCGAGATCCGGCCGCTGTCGGCGCTGACCTGGGATGAATTTGAGGTCAAGGTCCGGGCGCTGATGGGCCATCTGCGCGCCATGGGCGTGAAGCCGGGCGACCGGGTCGCCGCCTATCTGCCCAACACGCCGGAAGCCGCGATCGCCTGCCTTGCCGCCACCGGTGTCGGTGCGATCTGGTCGAGCTGCTCGCCTGATTTCGGCACCCGGTCGGTGCTCGATCGCTTCGGGCAGATCCAGCCGAAGGTGGTGTTCGCGGTCGATGGCTATGCCTATGGCGGCAAGCGCTTCGACCGCCGCGCGGTGGTGAAGCAGATCTTCGACGACCTGCCCGATGCCGAGCATCTGGTCTTCCTGCCCTATCTGAACCCGCAGGATCACAGCCTGCCGGTGGAGGGCGCGCATCTCTGGTCGGATCTGGTCGAAGGCCCCGATGCGATGGCGCTGGCCGCGGCCCAGGACTTCGAGGAGGTGCCGTTCGAGCATCCGTTGTGGATCCAGTATTCCAGTGGCACCACAGGTCTGCCCAAGGGCATCGTCCACAGCCATGGCGGCATCGTGCTGGAGCATGTGAAGAGCCATGGTCTCGCGGCCGATATCAAGCCCGGCACCCGCTTCATGTGGTTCACCACCACCGGCTGGACCATGTGGAACAGCCAGCTTTCCGGTTTGCTGGTCGGGGCGACGCTGGTGGTTTACGACGGCAACCCGCTCTGGCCCGATCCGAATCCGCTGTGGCGGCTGGCCGAGAAGACGAAGCTTCAGGTGTTCGGCACCTCGGCCGCATGGCTGACCGCCCAGGCGGCATCCGGCTCGGAGCCGGGACGGATGTTCGATCTGAGTGCACTGCGCTCGATCGGCTCCACCGGCTCTCCCCTGCCGCCGGAAGGCTATGCCTTCGTCTATGACAAGGTGAAGCGCGACCTGTGGCTGAACGCGATCAGCGGCGGCACCGATACCTGTGCCGCCTTTGTCGGCGGCGCGCCGATCCTGCCGGTGAATGCCGGCGAGATGCAGGCCCGCTGCCTGGCCTGCGATGTCGGCGCGCTGGACGATGAGGGCCGCGAGATGATCGACGCGGTCGGCGAATTGGTGATCCGCAAGCCGATGCCGTCGATGCCGATCATGTTCTGGAACGATCCCGAGGGCACCCGCTATCGCGAGAGCTATTTCGAGATGTATCCCGGCTGGTGGCGCCATGGCGACTTCCTGAAGATCACGCCGCGCGGCACGGCGGTGATCTATGGCCGGTCTGACAGCACGCTGAACCGCCACGGCATCCGCATCGGCACGGCCGAGGTCTATCGGGTGGTCGATACCCTGCCGGGGGTGCGGGACAGCCTGATCATCAATCTGGATCTGCCCCATGGCCGGTTCTTCATGCCGCTGTTCGTGGCGCTGAAGGATGGCGCGGTTCTGGACGATGCCCTGCGCGACCGCATCCGCCGCGAGATCCGCGAGGCCTGCTCGCCGCGCCATGTGCCGGACGTGATCGTGGCGGTTCCCGAAGTACCCTACACCCTGACCGGCAAGAAGATCGAGGTGCCGGTCAGGCGTATCCTGATGGGCATGGCGATCGAGAAGGCCGCCAATCCGGGCGCGATGCGCAACCCGCACAGCCTCGACTTCTTCGTCGACTATGCCGAAGAGGTCCGCCGCCGCATCCGCGAGGCGGACGAGGCCGCCGCCTGAGGCGGCGCCCATCGGTGTCATGGCTGGTCGGATCGCCGCATGATGCGGCGCCGGCCGGCCGTGACGCACGGCCATGATGTCGCTTGCGCCGTGGCGCCGGCACCCTACACTCGGCGGTCATGGTCGATTTCCGCAGCCTTGAGAGCTTTGTCTGGATCGCCCGCCTCGGCAGTTTCCGTGCCGCGGCGGACAAGCTGAATGCCGCCCAGCCCTCGATCTCGGCGCGCATCGCCAAGCTTGAGCTGGAATTGGGCGTGCAGCTGTTCGATCGCAGCGCCCGCAATGTCGCTCTGACTCCCAAGGGGCGGGTGCTGCTGGATTATGCCGAGCGGCTGCTGGGCCTCAGGGCATCGATGCTGTCGGCGGTGGCCGATATCTCGGTGCTGGGGGGCACCGTGCGGATGGGAGCGGCCGAGACCATCGTTCATACCTGGCTGCCGAAGCTGATCGAGCGGATCCACAAGCGGTTTCCGGGGGTGACCCTGGAGCTTGAGGTCGATACCTCGCTGAACCTGCGTGACGGGCTGGTCAATCGCGGCCTGGACATCGCCTTCCTGCTGGGGCCGGTCAGCCAGCCGACGATCCAGAACCGGCCGCTGTGTTCCTATCCGCTGGCCTGGGTGACCAGCCCCCGGCTGGGTCTGCCGCAGAGTGCCGCGGTGTCGATCGAGACCCTGTCGACCTGGCCGATCATCACCTATCCGCGGCTCAGCCGGCCCTATATCGCGATCCAGGAGCTGATGAACGGTCTGCCGGGTCGGCGGCCACGGATCTATGGCTCCAGCTCGCTTGCAACCATCGTGCGGATGACCCTGGACGGCATCGGGATCAGCGCCATTCCGCCGCGCATCGTGCGCGATGAACTGGCCTCCGGCGCGCTGCATGTGGTGAAGACCGATGCGGTGGCGATGCTGCCGGGCATGGACTTCACCGTGTCTTATCAGGCCCAGGCCGACACGCCCCTGGCCCGTGCCATCGCCGAGGCCGCGATCGAGATTGCGGCCGGGGATGCCGATCGCTGATCGGCGTGTCAGCCACAGGTTCAGCCACAGGGCGGCGCTGCCGGCAGGCCGCCTGTCCTTGATGGATGCGATCGCTTCAGCTTTCGTCAATCTATTCAAGACAGAATGAAACATCGTCAATGGCGGGCATGGTCATGCCGCGGCCATATGGACCCGCACAATGTTGCCGAGGGCCCTGATCATGAACAGCCCCTATATCGCGTGGCGCCGCACGCATTTTTCACTGGCGGCGCTGTTCGAAGCACTGCCCGTGGCGGCGGTGTTCGTCGATCCCGAAGGGCGCATCGCCGCGGCCAACCAGGCGGCGGCAGACATTGAGGGCAAGTCGATCGACGACGTGCTCGGCCAACGGATCAGTGACATTCATGCCGAGGCCGGTCGTCATGTGTTGCGCAATCTGTGGCTGACCGATGCCGGCCTGCCGGTTCCCGACCATGAACTCGTGATACACGATGTCACCTATCAGGTCTCGGTCCGGGCCGTGCGCGACGAAGCGGGGGGGCTTATCGGGCTGCTGGCGACGCTGACCGACATCACCTTGCAGAAACGGACCGAGCGCCGGCTGTCGGAGGCCAACCGCCGGCTGAAGGCCTATGCCTGGGAAGATCACCTGACCGGTGTGCCGAGCCGGCGTTATCTCGATGCGGCACTGACCCGCGAGGTGCGGCGCAGCGTCCGCGACGGCCGGCCGCTGGCGGTGGCGATGCTCGACATCGACCACTTCAAGTCGTTCAACGATCTGTATGGTCATCCGGCCGGCGATGTGTGCCTGAGGCAGGTGGCCCAGGCCGCGGCCGCGGCCATCAGGCGGGGGGCGGACGAGGTGTGCCGCTATGGCGGCGAGGAGTTCCTGGCCATCCTGCCCGATACGGCCGGGGCCGCGGCGGCACATGTCGCCGAAATGATCCGGGCCGCGGTCGAGGCGCTGGCCATCCCCCATCAAGGTGAACCGTCCGGTCATCTGACCGTCAGCCTGGGCGTGGCCAGCCTGTTGCCCACCGGCCACGGATCGCGCCGCGACCGCGACAGTCTGATCGCGCAGGCCGACGAGGCGCTGTATGCCGCCAAGTCCGCGGGCCGCAACCGGGTGGCGGTGTATCAGCCGTCGACCAGCGCGGCCGGTGCTGCGCGGCCGCAATGAACCGGAATGCATCATGGTGTCGACGGCCGGGTGCCCCTCATCCAGATGACCCGGCAGGCCGCCTGCCGGATCAGGCCGCCTGCCGGATCAGGTCGTGGACGAAGCGCAGCTTGTCGATCACCCGCGGTGCCAGAACGAAGGGATACAGGTCGGGCTGGCCCATGCTTCGGTTCAGGCTGTTGACCGCATAGGTCAACGGCAGCCAGGCGTCGATCAGGCTGTCGAAATCGCGCTGGCGATAGGCGTCGAAATCGATGGCCACATCGGCCGGGGCGGTCGGGTCCAGAATGTTGCGCGGCTTCAGATGCAGGCCATGGACATGCGCGGTTTCCAGCGTGTCGACGATGTGCAGGTAATGCGCCCAGGTTTCGGCGAAATCCTCCCAGGGGTGAGAGGCGGCATAGGTGCTGACAAAGGTCGTCTGCCAATCGGTCGGCGGGCCTTCATTGTAGTTGCGGGCGAGTGCCTCGCCATAATCCTCGCGTTCGTCGCCGAACATCTCGCGGAAGGTGCCGAGCCGGTCGCCGCCGTCGCTGTCCGTTCCGTCCCGCACCAGCCGATCCCAATAGAAATGGCCGATCTCGTGCCGGAAATGGCCGAGAAGGGTGCGATAGGGCTCGCCCATCGTCCGCCTGACCTTTTCGCGCTGGGCATCGTCGGCCTCGGCGACGTTGATGGTGATCAGGCCATCGGCATGACCGGTCATCACCTTTGGCGCCTCGGGGCCGTGATGTGGGGCATCGGCCAGGAAATCGAAGGCGAGGCCGATGCCGGCATCTTCCCACTTCGCCGCGACCGGCAGCCCCAGCCGCAGCAGCCCGTAAACCAGCCGGTGTTTTGCCGCTTCAAGCTTCCGCCACGCCTCGACATTTGCCGGAACGGACAGATCGGGCACGGTGCGGTTCAGCCGGCAGGCCTTGCAATAGGGATGCGGGCTGCTGAGCGGCACCATCCAGTTGCAGGCATCATGGGCGGCATTGGCGCAGAAGCGGAACATCTGGTCGGGGGCGGCCAGCGGACGCCACCGCCCGTCGCCCTCGTCTTCAAGGGAAGTCATGGTGGTGCTGTCCGGCAGGTAGCCCAGCCAATGACCGCAGCGCACGCAGGTGATGTTTTCGAAGAACAGCGTCTGGCTGCAGTTCTGGCAGGCGAAGAGTTTCATTCGGGAGCCGATCGGAGCGGGGGACATCCAGACCATCTTGGAAGCCCCCCATCAGAGCGGGTGCAACAGCCCGTCGTCAAGCGATCCGGTGCGGCACATGCATGTTCAGTGCCGACCCGGTCATCATGGCGGCGCCGGGGCCCGCGCCTGGGTTGTGCGGATGCCCGGCCGTGCCGCCTGTCCAGCCCGACAGGCGGCACAGATTGGCAATCATCGCGGGCCCCGCGCCGTCATGCAGGCTGAGCAGGCTTTCAGGGTGGAACTGCACCGCGCGGATCGGCAGGGTCCGGTGGCGCAGGGCCATCACGATGCCGGTATCGTCCACGGCCGTCGCTTCCAGGCAGGCGGGCAGGCGGGCCGCATAGAGCGAATGATACCGGCCGACGGTGATGTCGTCGGGCAGGCCATCAAACAGCAGGTCGGGCATCAGTCGTCGGATCCGGGAGGGCTTGCCATGCATCGGCACCGCCAGCCGGCCCAGTTCGCCGCCGAAATACTCCACGATCCCCTGCAGGCCCAGGCAGACGCCGAACACCGGAATGCCTGCCTGAAGCAGCAGCTCCAGTGTCCGGCTCATCGCGAAATCGGCCGGCCGGCGCGGCCCCGGCGACAGCACCGCCAGATCGGGCTTCATCCGTCGGGGCAGATCGGTATCGACCGGGCTGCGATAGGTGACGGTGTCGGCGCCGGTGCTGCGCAGATAGCCCGACAGGGTATGCACGAAGCTGTCTTCGTGGTCGATCAGCAGGATCTTCAGGCCGCGCCCGGGATAGGCCGGCACCACCGGCCGATGATCCTGGTCGGGCCGTTCCAGCACATCGACCATCGCCGATGCCTTCAGCACCGTTTCGGCCTCTTCGGCTGCGGGCTCGCTGTCGAACAGCAAGGTGGCGCCGGCACGAACCTCGGCGACACCGCCCCTGATGCGGATCGTGCGCAGGGTCAGGCCGGTGTTCATGTCGCCGTTGAAGCCGATCCGGCCCACGGCGCCGCCATACCAGGCGCGCGGGCTGTGCTCATGCGCCTCGATCCAGCTCATCGCCGCACGCTTGGGCGCGCCGGTCACGGTGACCGCCCAGCAATGGCTGAGAAAAGCGTCGATGGCGTCATAGCCCTCGGCAAGCATGCCCTCGACATGGTCGACCGTATGGATCAGGCGTGAATACATCTCGATCTGGCGGCGGCCGACGATCCGCACGCTGCCGGGCACCGAGACCCGCGACTTGTCGTTGCGGTCGACATCGGTGCACATGGTCAGCTCGGCCTCTTCCTTGGCCGAGGCGAGCAGGGTGCGGATGCGTTCGGCATCTTCCATGGCATCACGGCCGCGGGCGATGGTGCCGGAAATCGGACAGGTCTCGATCCGTCGGCCGGTGACCCGGACATACATTTCCGGGCTGGCACCGACCAGATGCTCCGACCGGCCCAGATTGATCAGAAAACCATAGGGTGCCGGGTTGCGGCGGCGCAGCCGGCGGAACAGTTCCGATGGCGCGGTGGCCGCCGGCCGTCGGAACACCCGCCCCGGCACCACCTCGAACAGATTGCCGGCGGCGAATTCCGGCAGCGCCTGTTCGACCAGTGCCGCATAGGCGCCCGGTGCCATGTCGTCGGCGGCGGCATTGGCCGGGGGTGGGGCGGGGGCATCCTCGGGCACCGTGCGGGGCAGGCCGTCGGTCATCACGCCGTCGACGGTGAACTCATAGCTGATCAGCGATGCCCGGCGGGCGGCGTGATCGACCGAGATCAGCCGGTCGGGCAGATAGAGCACGATGTCGCGATGATCCGACATCCGCTTCTGGTGCAGCGGGATCCGCTCGAATGCCAAGGCGATGTCATAGCCGAAGGCGCCATACAGTCCCAGATGGCCATCCTCGCGGCTGTCGAACAGGGCGGTGATCGCCCGGATCGCCGAGAACGCCGAAGGCTGGCGGCTGCGGGCCTCTTCCGGAAAATCGGCCGGGCTGTCCATGATCCGCGCGGTCACCTGGATGTCGTCGACCACAATGCCGGTGACGTCCGGATGGTCGGCAAGGGCCCGGGTGATCGCCGGCAGCAGCACCTGTCCGCGCGCGTTCAGCGCCCGCATGTCCACCTCGGCGCCACTCAGGCCGCTCATGCGGGCGGTGAACACCAGCGGCGGATCGGTGAAGCCGATGTCATAGCGGACATAGCGGCCAGGATAATCATAGGACGATGCCAGCAGCACGCCGGGCCGGGTGTCCAGCGCGTCGATCAGGGGCTCGGTCGCGGTTTCATGCGGCAGCGGTTCGATATGGCGGCGGATGGTGATGCCGCCGGCCGTGCGCCAGCTGTGCAGATCCGGGGTGGTGGTCGGGATGGTCGCGGGCATGGTCTGGCGTCTCTCCTCAAGGGTCCGGATCGGCGATGGCTGACGGCGACGGCGGGCGGAGAGAGGCGGGCGGACCGGCCGATCCGGTCCAGACGGCAGAACGGCCGCGCCCGTATCTCTCCGGGGCGGCCGCGCGATCGGTTCGGATGATCACGTGTGTGCTGGGCGGCCCCGGTCAGACGGGGCGCCACCAATGACGGCTGAAGCTGGCGGGCCGCAGGGCTGCGGCAGGCGTTACCATGATCATGGCATCAGCATTGCGCGCCGCGATCTGCCCGTCAAGCCCCGTACCGACGGCGGCAACAGGCGCATGCGACAGCCCTGCGACATCGCCGGGCTTGCACTTTCTTCATATCTTCATATATTCGAAGGTATGAAGATAGAAGCGATGACAGAGACCGCCGAGCGGGTCGCCCTGCTGATGAAGACGCTGTCGCATCCGAAGCGTCTGCTGATCCTGTGCAATCTGGTTGAAGGCGAACGATCGGTCGGCGACCTCGCCCGGCTGACGGCGATGCGTGAAACCGCGGTGTCGCAGCAACTGGCCCTGCTCCGCCGGGAGGGGCTGGTCGCCACACGGCGCGAGGCGCAGAGCATCCTGTATCGCCTCGACCGGCCGGATGTGGCGTCGCTGCTGGGGTTCCTGTACGCGACCTATTGCGCGGACCCGCCTGCGTGATCGTCGAACACTGCCGTTGAACAATTGAGGCTGTCCACCAAGGAGCCGCGCCGATGACACCCGACATGATCCAGATCTGGCTGATCGCGCTGGCCGGCGGCGCGCTGATCGGTCTGGCCGCCGTGTGGCTGATGCTGTTTCAGGGCCGGATCATGGGCATCAGCGGCATCCTGGCGGCGCTGTTGCCGCCGGCACCGGCCGGGGCGGGCGATCGCGGCTGGCGCGTGGCCTTCCTGGTCGGGCTGGTGCTGGGGCCGGTTGTGGTTGCGGCCGTTACCGGCGGCAATCCGGTGGGGGCACCGGTGGTGTCGCCTCCGATGCTGATTCTGGCCGGGCTGCTGGTTGGCATGGGCACGGTGTTGGGATCGGGCTGCACCAGCGGCCATGGTGTCTGCGGCCTGTCGCGGCTGTCGCTGCGCTCTCTGGCGGCCACGCTCACCTTCATGGCGACCGGTGCCGCAACGGTTTTCGTCGTCCGGCATCTGATCTGAACTCCGGCATCTGATCTGAACCGATGCCCAACCTGATCCATCGGCTGGCCCGCGCGGCGATAGCAGGAGACTGATATGCGCTCTCTCATCTCCGGGTTGATATCCGGCCTGATCTTCGGTGCCGGCCTCGCTCTGGCGGGCATGACCGATCCGGCGGTGGTTCTGGGTTTCCTGGATGTCGCCGGCGCCTGGAACCCGGCTCTGGCCTTCGTCATGGGCGGGGCGGTGATCGTGACCTTCTCGGGCTATCGGCTGGTGCGCCGCCGCGGCCGGCCGGTCCTTGCCGCCAGTTTCTCGTGGCCCACGGCCACGCAGATCGACCGTCGCCTGATCGGCGGTGCCGCCCTGTTCGGCATCGGCTGGGGGCTGGCCGGCTATTGTCCGGGCCCGGCCGTCGCCTCGTTGGGGTCGGGCGCGCCGGGGGTGGTGGCCTTCGTGGTGGCGATGCTGTTCGGCATGGTGCTGATGCGGATGATCGCCCGTGGCCGCCAGCTCGGCGCCCGCATCGCCCGCAGCGGCTGATTGCCGCTCCCGCCACGCGGTCCGGCCCGTCTTTTCCCGAATTTTCAAGGTGATGTCGATGATTCCCGCCTCGACCGGAACGAGCCTGCAACCCCAGGTCGACAGCCTGTTCGACCCCGTCACCAACACCGTGTCGCATATCGTGATCGATCCGGCGTCGGGTCATGCCGCCGTGGTCGATCCGGTTCTGGACTACGACCCGGCCGCGGGCCGGACGGCGACCACCTCGGCGGATGCGCTGATCGGGCGGGTCCGGGATCGGGGGCTGACGGTCGACTGGATTCTGGAGACACATGTTCATGCCGATCATCTGTCGGCCGCACCCTATGTGCGGGCGGCGCTGGGCGGGCGGATCGGCATCGGGGATGGCATCCGCACGGTTCAGACCGAGTTCGGCAAGGCGTTCAATGCCGGCTCCGATTTCGCCCGCGATGGCAGCCAGTTCGACCATCTGTTCACCGATGGCGAGGCGTTTGCGGTGGGGGGCATCCAGGCGCGGGCGATCCACACCCCCGGCCATACCCCGGCCTGCATGACCTATCTGATCGGCGATGCCGGCTTCGTCGGCGACACGCTGTTCATGCCCGATTACGGCACCGCGCGCTGCGACTTCCCCGGGGGTGATGCCCGGCAGCTCTATCGCTCGATCCGCCGGCTGTTCGATCTGCCCGACGCGACCCGGTTGTTCATGTGCCACGACTATCTGCCCGAGGGGCGCAGCGATTATGTCTGGCAGACCACGGTCGGGGCCGAGCGGGCGGGCAACATCCATGTCCGTGACGGCATCAGCGAGGATGACTTCGTGGCGATGCGTCAGGCACGCGATGCGACGCTGGGCATGCCGCGGCTGATCCTGCCCTCGGTGCAGGTGAACATGCGCGCCGGCCGGATGCCGGAGCCGGAAGATAACGGGATCTCCTATCTCAAGATCCCGGTCAATCTGTTCTGACCGTCAACGCATGGTCCACTGACAAGAACTCTTCGGTCCGGTCTCTCAACGCAGATCTTCAGTCGTAGAAAGATGAACGAGATGATGGCGAATGTCGGCGGTCTCGACCGCGTGTTGCGCATTGTGGCCGGGCTCGCCCTGCTCTCCGTGGTCGTCTGGGGTGACCCGTCCTGGCGCTGGTATGGCCTGATCGGGATCGTGCCGCTGGCGACCGGCCTGCTGCGCTGGTGCCCGGCTTACACGCTGCTCGGCGTCCGCACTTGTCCGATGCGGCAACGCTGACCGGTCTTCCGGGCAGGCCGCGTCGCAGCCTGCCCGGCACCATTCCGGATGTGCGGTTTCGACCTGCCGGCTTCCGTCCCCGAGGATCTGCCATCTCATGGCCATGTTCCGTCCGGCCGCGATCGACTGGTTGCGGCGCTATGATGGCCAGACGGCCGGCGCCGACGGCCTTGCGGCGATCATCGTCACCATCATGCTGGTTCCGCAGAGCCTGGCCTATGCCATGCTGGCGGGGCTGCCGCCGGCGGCGGGGCTCTATGCCTCGATCCTGCCGCTGATCGCCTATGCGGCGTTCGGCAGCAGCCGGACCCTGGCGGTCGGGCCGGTGGCGGTGGTGTCGCTGATGACCGCCGCCGCGACCGCTGAAGCCGCGGTCCGCACCGGGATCGATCCGGCGGCGGCGGCGCTGCTTCTGGCCGGGCTGTCGGGTGTCATGCTGCTGGCGATGGCGGCGCTCCGGCTGGGTTTCGTCGCCAATTTTCTCAGCCATCCGGTCATCGGCGGCTTCATCACGGCATCCGGATTGCTGATCGCGGCCGGGCAGGCCGGGCATCTTCTGGGTGTTTCGGCGCGTGGCGACACCCTGCCGGCAATTCTGACATCCCTTTATGACGGGCTGGTCACCCGAGGTGTCAACTGGCCGACCCTGGCGGTTGGCGGCGCGGCTCTGGCCTTTCTGGGCTGGGGCCGCAAAGGACTGAAGCCGCTGTTCCGGCGCGCCGGCCTGGGGCCGCGCACAGCGGAGGCCGCCGCCAAGGCGGCGCCGGCGGTCGCTGTCCTGGCGTCGATTGTGGTCGTCAACCGGCTGGATCTCGCGGCGATGGGGGTCCGGGTGGTGGGGGTGCTGCCGGCCGGTCTGCCGCCGCTGACCCTGCCGCCACTCGGCCTGGATGCGGTGATGGCGCTGGCCGGGCCGGCGGCGCTGATCTCGCTGATCGGCTTCGTCGAAAGCGTGTCGGTCGCCCAGACCCTTGCCGCGAAACGCCGGCAACGGATCTCGGCCGACGCCGAGCTGGTCGGTCTGGGTGCGGCCAACATTGCCGCCGCCGTTTCGGGCGGTTATCCGGTCACCGGCGGCTTCGCGCGGTCGGTGGTCAATTTCGACGCCGGCGCCCAAACCCCGATGGCGGGGGTGTTCACGGCCGCCGGCATTGCCGCGGCCGCCCTGTTCCTGACACCCTTGTTCCGCGATCTGCCGCAAGCGGTTCTGGCGGCGACCATCATCGTGGCGGTGCTGTCGCTGGTCGATCTGAAGGCACCGCTGCGCGCCTGGGCCTATGCGCGCGCCGATGGTCTGGCGATGGTGGCGACCATTCTGGGGGTGCTGCTGGCAGGTGTTGAGGTCGGCATTCTGACCGGCGTGGCGCTGTCGCTGGCGCTGTTCCTGCGCCACAGCGCCCGGCCGCATATGGCCGTGGTCGGCCAGGTGCCCGGCAGCCAGCATTTCCGCAATGTCGACCGGCACGCGGTCGCGACCTCGCCGCATGTGCTGTCGGTGCGGATCGATGAGAGCCTCTATTTCGCCAATGCCCGGGCGTTCGAAGACCGGATCGCGTCTCTGGTCGCCTGCCGTCCGGCGCTCCGCCATGTCGTGCTGATGTGCCCGGCGGTCAATCTGATCGACCTGTCGGCGCTGGAGAGCCTGGAGGCGATCAACCGCCGCCTCGCCGAAGCCGGCATTGATTTCCATCTGTCGGAAGTGAAGGGCCCGGTCATGGACCGCCTCGGCCACAGCCATTTCCTCGACATGCTGACCGGCCGCATCTTCCTCAGCCAGCACGCGGCGATGCAGGCCCTGGATCCGGTGGTGACGGCGGGGGCGGATGATCTGACGATGCGGTTGCCTGCTTCCTGATGTGCCGCTAGTTGCAGCATGCCCGCAATTGAGAAAGTATTTGGAGAGCCATAGCTTCGTCTGTGTGGTTTTGAATGTGAAGCCACGAGATGTCAGATCTGGTTAATGAAATGGATCTGAGGTCGCAATGACAGACGAATAAGGAGCTCTGCAAGTGACGGGTACTATTCTTGAACTCAAGACCCTGGCGGTGACCACGCCCGATATGGTGGCCGATGTTCTGGGATATCACGAGGTTGGTGATGGCGGTGGCGGGCTGTTTGTCTGGCGAGCCGGGGCCACCGCCGCCGAGGATGGTGGTCTGTGGATCGCAAGCACGGTGGCGACTGGCGGTGTCTGGCAGCGGATTGTCGATAGCGCCGGGCCCGTCAGTGTGCGCTGGTGGGGCGCCGCCGGCGATGGCGTCACCGATGACACCGCGGCGATTCAGGCTGCTCTGGATGCCGGATTTGCCATGGTCCACCTTCCCGCGTGCAATTATGCGGTGAGCGCAACGCTGATCGTGCCGGCATCCACGACCCTGACCGGCGAAGGGTCGGGAGGCTTCGAGCATGCGAATGCCAGGACGATCATCGTCAAGACCAATGGTGATACCAACGGCGATGCGGTTCTTGAGACCGGCCTGTCCTGCTCGATCTCCGACCTGAAGATCCAGCCGCACAATCTGGCCGCCGTCAGCTATGAACGGGCGACTTATCCGAGCGGCACGGGCAATACCGCGATCGGCCTGCGCAGCGGCGGCGCCAACACGATCACGGACGTGGTGGCGATGGGCTTCGCTGATGCGGCCCTGCATCTGGGCAACACCAACAAGCTGATGCGCTGTCACGTCTTCCGCTCGCGCCGGGGCATCACCACCGCCGGCTTCGATGGCATGATCACCAACAGTGGTGCGATGTTCTGCCACGAGGCAGGCATATTGCTGACCACCAATTACTGGATGATCACCGGCTGTCGCATCGAGTGGAATGCGACATACGGTATTCAGGCCAATGGCGGCGAGTACACCGTCACCGCCAACCTGTTCGACCGGAATGGCTGGGCCGGCCTCTATCTGAACGGGGCCTGGGGCCATGTCGTGAGTGGCAACTACTTCTCGCGCAACGGTGCGGGCGGTGACGGAACCATGGGGCGGTGGTCGTGGTCGGTGCCCGGTCATACGTCCTATCTGGCGCCGCCGACCGTTGCCGACAGCTGCCACATCAAGATCCGCTATCAGCGGGACTGTGCGATCACCGGCAACCGCTATCGCGCCGGTCGCGACGACGGCAACCCGCCAAGCGGTGCGCTGTCGCCTGCCTATATCTACAACATGGACGGCACGCCGGGCGTCACGTCGAACATTACCATCTTCGCCAATGCGGGCGAGGCCGGCTCGGGCGGCGGCTTCGGCGGCTTTGCCACCGATTACCCCGGCGGATCGGGCGTGTTCGGCGGCACCGATACCTTGGCACATGCCCTGGTATATGGGCGCCCGGTTCGTCTGGGGACCGTCGCGACTCCCGGCATTTCCACGCCGCGTGTGCCGACAGGGCTGCCGCAGGCGACCTCGGTCGATGTGCCGATCGGTACCGCGATCGGCGGCCGGATCAAGGTCTGGACCAACTCCTGGAACAGCACGCCATCCTATGCGGAGGTCACCTTCGCCCGGTCGTCGGGCACCGCCACGACGCTCACCGCCGTGATCGACAATGTCATCGGCGACAACGTCACCGCGGCAGCGCTCACCGTCGTCGATCCCGTCGAAATGACCGTGGAACCAGCCATGATGACCATCACATTTCCGGGCACCCGCTTCTACAACGTCGCATTCGACCTTCATACGCAGTGACCCGACCTGCACGATGAACCCAACCTCGGACGCCCTGCCATGTGTGGCAGTGCGTCCGAACCGAGTCTTGTCACTGCCCGAATACCAGGCAGCCTCCGCCGACTGATCAGCTTTTTCGATCAATGGCCATCCAAACGAATCATTGGACCCGCTCAGTCATACGGGCGTAGCCTTGTTGTCACAGAGGTGCCGCGGGAAGGTGGCTCTGCCCTTCGGGGATGTTTTCAGTTTCAGGAACGGGATGCGGGATGGCGGCGGGCGTGGCGCATGCGGCGGCAGGAGAGGTGCGCGTGGATGGCCGGGCGGCGGGTGTGGAGGTGCCGCACGGGTGCCGGGTGCAGATCCGGGCCGGCACCTTTACCGGCCAGACCGCGGGGCTGGCGCCCGGCTTCGTGCAGGGCAATGTCATCATCCTGCCCGACAGCCATGCCGGCGACTTTCTGCGTTTCGCCCAGGCCAATCCCAAGCCCTGCCCATTGCTGGCGGTGGGGGAGCCGGGCAATCCGCATCTGCCGTCGCTGGGCGCCGATATCGACATCCGCACCGATCTGCCGCGCTATCGCGTGTTTCGCGACGGCGTTGCCGACGCCGATGATCCGCTGGAAATCGGCGACATCTGGCGGGATGATCTGGTGACCTTCGTCATCGGGTGCTCGTTTTCCTTCGAAGAGGCCCTGATCCAGGACGGGCTGGATGTCCGCCATGTCAGCCTGGGCCGCAATGTACCGATGTATCGCAGCACCATTCCCCTGGTGCCGGCCGGCCGGTTCGGTGGTGGCATGGTGGTGTCGATGCGCCCGTTCAAGCCGGCCGATGCCATCCGCGCCGTTCAGGTCACCAGCCGGTTTCCGGCGGTTCATGGCGCGCCGGTGCATCTGACCGATCCGGCGGCGATCGGCATCAACGATCTGATGCGGGCGGATTTCGGCGATGATCCGGTGATCGATCCGGGTGAAATTCCGGTGTTCTGGGCCTGCGGCGTGACCCCGCAGGTGGCGGTGGAGGCGGCGAAGCCGCCGATCGCGATCGCCCATGTCCCCGGCCATATGCTGATCACCGACCTGCGCAATGCGCGCCTGGCGGTGATCTGACGATGTCGCATCGGCCACCGCCGGTGCCGTGACAGCTTGACCCATAAGATGCAGATCGCCCGGCCGTGCATCGGGCGGCGACCCCACCGACACGGAGTTCAGGATCAGATGACCAGCACCATCAAGCCTGCCAGCTTGCGCCGTCTCGCCCTTGCCGGCGTTGCCACTGCCGCCCTTGCCCTGCCGGCCACGGCCGGTGCCGCCGATGTGCCGGCCACACAGCTCAGCTTCGTCGGCAGTTGGAGCGGCCTCAGCCTGCACAAGAATTTCGAGAAGCCGTTCTGGGGCGAGACGCTGACCAAAGACAGCAATGGCGCGGTCGAGACCCAGGTCACGACCTTCGATCAGATGGGCCTGGCGGGGGCGGAGGTCTATCGCCTGCTGTCGCGCGGCGTGTTCACCATCGGTGCCACGGTTGCCGATTACTCGATCGAGGATGCGCCCGAGATCGAGGGCCTGGACATGCCGATGATCGCGCCGGGCGTGCCCGATGCGAAGAAGCTGGTCGAGGCCTATCGGCCGGTGCTGAACGAGGCCTTCGGCAAGCGCTTCAACGCCGAGATCCTGGCGATCGTGCCCTATCCCAGCCAGATCGTGTTCTGCAACGCGCCGATTTCCGGCCTGTCGGATCTGAAGGGCAAGAAAGTTCGTGCCAGTGGGCGGACCACCGCCGAATTCCTGAACGCGCTGGGCGCCGAGGGCATCACGCTCGCCTTCTCGGAAGTGCCGGCCGCCCTTCAGCGCAAGGTTGTCGATTGTGCGGTCACCGGCTCGCTGTCGGGCTACAGCTCGGGCTGGCACGAGGTCTCGACCCATCTGCTGCCGATGCCGCTGGGCGGCTGGGATTATGTCGTGACCGCCGCCAACAAGGACAAATGGGCCGAGATCGATCCGCTGGCCCAGGCATTCGTGACGCGGGAACTGGCGACCAAGTTCGAGGCGCCGGTCTGGGATGCCGCCATGGGCGAGACGGTCGAGGGCATCGCCTGCCTGACCGGCAAGGGCAATTGCGGCCGTGGTACGGCCGGCAAGATGACCCTGGTCGCGGTGACCGATGCCGACCGCGCGCTGGCGCGGGGCATTCTGACCGACATCATCCTGCCGGGCTGGGCCGCCCGGGTCGACCCGGCCGTGGTCACAGCCTGGAACGAGACCGCAGGTGCGGCATCGGGCCTGACCGCCGTCGCCAAGTAAGCCCGGCTGCGTGACACCATTGCCCGTCCGGCGGATCATGATCGCCGGACGGGTCATCGACACGGATCTTCAGAATTCTGGCCGCAGGAGCACCCACGCCATGACCTTGCCGGTTTCCGGAACGGCCGCCGGCCGGTTCCTCGACCGCGTGCTCGACATTGCGGCCACGATCAGCCGGGCAGGGGTCTGGGCCTGCGGCGTGCTGCTGTTCGCGGCGGTCGCGATGATCGTGGCCGAAATCGTGCTGCGACTGTTCGGATCCTCGCTGCACGGCGCACATGAACTGTCGGGTTACGTGCTGGCGATCGTCACCAGTTGGGGCCTTGCCTATGCGCTGATCGAAAAGGCGCATATCCGGATCGATGTCATTTACATGCGCCTGTCGCCGCGGTTGCGGGTGGTGCTGGATGTCGTCTCGATCCTGATGATGGCGCTGTTCGTGATTGTGCTGCTGTCGCAGGTGCAGGAATTGCTGGCAGGTACGCTGCGCCGCGGATCCACCGCCAACACGCCGCTTCAGACGCCCTTGTGGATTCCGCAGATGCTGTGGATGGCGGGGCTGGTGTGGTTCGCCTTCACCGTCTTCGTCATCGCGGCGCGGACCGTGCTTGGTGCGGTGACCGGCGAGCGTGATGCCGTGGCGCGGGTCTGGGGCAATCGCAGCCTGGAAGACGAGATTGCCGAGAACGATCATTCCCGGCCGCGCTGAGCCGCGATCCACCCCAGTCTCATTCCATTTCACGCTTGTCGGGAGCGCCGCCCGTGCTCGGAGCCGCCCTTGTCGTTCTGCTGGTCCTGCTGCTGTTGAGCGTGCCGATCGCGGCGACCCTGGTCGCACTCGGCCTGTTCATCGACCAGAGCTTCTCGTTCTTTCCGCTCTACAAGGCGATGGGCGAGGTGTTCTGGAGCACCAGCAACAGCTTTCTGCTGATCGCGGTGCCGCTGTTCGTGCTGCTGGGGGAAATCCTGGTCCGCGCCGGCATCGCCGGACGCACCTATGCCGCCCTCGACAAATGGCTGTCCTGGATGCCGGGCGGCCTGCTTCATGCCAATATCGGCACCGCGACCCTGTTTTCCGCCACCTCGGGCTCGTCGGTCGCGACCGCGGCGACGGTGGGCGCGGTCGCCATGCCGCAGGCCAAGGCGCTCGGCTATGACAATCGGCTGTTCGCGGGGGCGATCGCGGCCGGCGGCACGCTCGGCATCATGATCCCGCCCTCGATCAACCTGATCGTCTATGGCTTCCTGACCGAAACCTCGATCCCGCGCCTGTTCCTGGCCGGCTTGATCCCTGGTTTGCTGCTGGCGGCCCTGTTCATGGCCACCGCCGCCGGCGCCTGCATGTGGAAGCCATCGCTGGGTGGGCCGCGCCGCCCTGCCGGCTGGGGCGATCGGTTGCGGGTGCTGCCCGATCTGCTGCCGGTGCTGGGGCTGTTCGCGGTGATCGTGGGCTCGATCTATGCCGGCTGGGCGACGCCGACCGAGGCGGCGGCGTTGGGGGTGGTCGCGGCTCTGGGGCTCTCCATCGCCAACCGGAGCTTCAACCTGCGCATGCTGAAGGCCGCGGTCGAGGCCTCGATCAAGACCACGGCGATGATCATGCTGATCATCATCTCGGCCTACTTCCTGAACTTCGTTCTCGCCGGCGCCGGCGTCACCCGCAATCTGCAGGCGCTGATCGACGGGCTGGGCTTCGGCCCCTATGGCATGCTCGCCTGCATCGTTCTGATGTATGTGATCCTGGGCTTCTTCATCGAAACCCTGTCGCTGATGGTGATCACTATCCCGATCGTGGCACCGGTGATCACGGCGCTGGGCTTCGATCCGATCTGGTTCGGCGTGCTGCTGATCCTGATGGTCGAAATGGCGCTGATCACGCCGCCGGTCGGGCTCAACCTTTATGTCGTGCAGGGGGTCGGCGGCGGCGTGTCGTTGAACCAGGTGATGGTCGGTGCCTTGCCCTTTGTCGGCGCCATGCTGGTGATGGCGCTGCTGCTGGTGCTGTTTCCGGGCATCGCGCTGTTTCTGCCGACCGCCATGGCCGGCTGACCACGCGCCGTCGAGCAATTTCGCCGCTTCTGCAACCGCCCTCCGGGCCTGCCGCCCGTATCGAGGAGATGCCACTCTCATGTCTACGCTCATCCTGAAGACCCCTGAGAACCACCAGCTCCAGGTCACGGTCACCAGCCTGATCATTGCCGGCTGGGCCGGCCGTGACCGCCATCATGTCGAGGAGCATATCCGCGAGTTGGAGGCGATCGGCGTGCCCCGGCCGTCGAGCGTGCCGCTGTTCTACCGCCTGTCGGCACAGATGCTGACCCAGGCCGACGAGATCGAAGTGCTGGGCCCCGACAGTTCGGGCGAGGCGGAGGTCGTGTTGATCGGCACCGATGACGGCATGTGGGTCACCGTCGGGTCCGACCATACCGACCGGCGGGTCGAGGCCTATTCGGTGGCGGTGTCGAAGCAGATGGCGCCGAAGCCGGTGGCGCGCGAGGCCTGGCGGTTCGACGAGGTCGTGGGCCATTGGGACCGTCTGACCTTGCAGTCCTTTGCCATCATCGGGGGTGAGGCGGTGCCCTATCAGGCGGGTACGGTGGCCGGATTGCTCGACCCGCGGACGCTGATCGCCGATTACACCGGCGGCGACAGCCGGCTGGCGACGGGGCAGGCGATGCTGTGCGGCACGCTCGCGGTGATCGGCGGCATCCGGCCGGCCGAGGCTTTCGAGGTCCATTTGGACGACCCGGTGCTTGGCCGCCGGATCGTTCACCGCTATACCACGAAGGTACTGCCTGTCATCGCGTGACGATCAGGGGCGCTGCCACGCTTCGCCTTCATAACCCCACCATGCCCTCCCTCATGACGAAGGACGCGCCGGAGATGACCTACCCGACCCCTCTCGCCGATGTCGCAGCCGGTTTTCACGACGGTACGGTGTCGGCCCGCAAGCTCGCCGAGGCGGCGCTTGCCCGCATCCATGACGAGGGGTTCACGCCGGGGGCGCAGATCTTCACCCGGGTCTATGATGCCGGCGCGCGTGCCGCGGCGCTGGCTGCCGATCACCTGCGCGCGGCCGGGGTCGCGCAGGGGCCGCTTGCCGGCATGCCGATCTCGATCAAGGATCTGTTCGATGTCGCCGGCGAGACCACCACGGCCGGGTCGGTGGTGCTGAAGGACGCGGCCCCCGCATCCGGCGACGCGGTGATCGTGGCGCGGTTGCGCGCGGCCGGGGCGGTGATCACCGGCAAGACCAACATGACCGAGTTTGCGTTCTCGGGCGTGGGGCTGAACCCGCATTACGGCACGCCCGGCAATGCCATCGATGCCAGCCGGATTCCGGGCGGATCGTCGGCCGGGGCCGGTATTTCGGTGGTCAAGGGCATGGCCGTGGCCGCCATCGGCACCGATACCGGCGGCTCGGTCCGGATTCCGGCCTGCTTCGCCGGTATCGTCGGCTTCAAGCCGTCGCAGGCGCGGGTGCCGCTGGACGGGGCGCTGCCGCTGTCACCGGCGCTGGATTCGATCGGTCCGCTGGCGCCCACGGTCGCCTGCTGCGCCACGGTCGATGCCGTGCTGGCGGGCGAGGTGCCGCGAGTTCTGGTGCCGCGCGACCCGTCGCACATGACCTTCGCGGTTGCCCGCGGCCTGCCGATGGACGGTGTCGACGATCATGTCGCCGCCGCCTATGACGCGGCCCTGAAGCGGCTGCGCGATGCCGGCGCCCGACTGATCGAGCTGGAGCTGCCGGAAATCGCCGAGGTGCCGCAGTTGAATGCCGCCGGCGGCTTCACCGCCGCCGAAAGCTGGGCCTGGCACCGGGCGCTGATCGAGCGGTCCGGCGCCGGCTATGACCAGCGGGTGATGACCCGCATCCGGCGCGGCGCCGAGATGTCGGCGGCCGACTACATCGATCTGCTGACCCGCCGCCGGCGGATGATCGCCGCGGCCGACCGGGCGCTCCGCCCCTTCGACGCGCTGCTGATGCCGACCATTCCGATCGTGCCGCCGAAGATCGCGGATCTGGCCGCCGATGCCGATTACACCCGCCTGAACCTGATGGTGCTGCGCAACCCCACTTTCGGCAATGTCCTCGATTTCTGCGGCGTCACCCTGCCGATCGCCGAGCCGGGCACGCTGCCAGCCGGTCTGATGGTTCTGGGGCGCAACGGTACCGATCATGCGCTGTTGAATGCCGCGGCCGGCATCGAGGCGCTGGTCGTGCGCCGCCACGGCGCCTGAGCGGATATCCAGAGGGGCCCCCGACCCATGGATATGCTGCTTGCAGATATCACCGCCCAGTTGCTGCCGGTCATGGCGCGCGTCATCGCGACCGCCATCGTGGTGATGGGCGTCTCGCTGCTGGTCCAGCATGCCGGGCCGGCGCTGGGCGGCATTGCCGCCGGCCTGCCGATCGTGATGGGACCGGGCTTCTTCTTCCTGCTGGACCAGCACCCGCCGGGCTTTCTGCATGATGCGGCGGTGGCGACGCTGATGGCGCTGACGGCCACCCTGATCTTCGTCGCCACCTTCATTCTGGTCGCCAACCGCATGGGCGCTTTTGCGGCCGTCGGCTGTTCGATCCTGGTCTGGGTGGTGGTCGCGGCCGCGACAGCGGCGCTGCCGCTGGATCTGGTGGTGGCGTTGCCGGTCTATGTGGCGGCGGCGATCGTGGCCCTGCGGTTCTGCCGCCATGCCGCCGGCGATGGTCCGGCACCGCGCGGCGCCCGCCGGCTGCTGGATCTGGCGATCCGGGGCTGTCTGGCGGGGGTGCTGGTCGCCAGCGTCACGATCGTGGCAGCACTTGCCGGGCCGATCTGGGCCGGGCTGCTGATGGGCTTCCCGATCGGCATGATCGCGATCTCGCTGACCGTCCACCAGCGCTATGGCCCCGAAACCGCCCGCCAGACCATGCTGGCGGCGATGGGCGGCATGAGCAGTCTGGCGGTGTTCACAACGGTGATGGCCCTGGCGGTGACGACGATGTCGCCGTTCCAGGCCTGGATGCTGTCGCTGGCGGCATCGCTGCTGCCGCCGTCGGGGCTGGCGGTCCGCCATCTGCGGCGCGGGCGGACAACGGGCTGATCGTCCGGCCGGCGGTACAGGCGGGGTGTGGGCTTGGCAAGGGCCGCCGGCCGGGTCATCCTGCCACACCGAAGCCTATTGCATGTCGTTCTGCTGAAAGAGACCGCCCGATGGCCGATGCCGCCAAGCCCGCAGCCGTTCCCAGCGCCATTCCGGCCCCGGGTCGCGACCCGATGCTGTTCCACCCGGTCAGCTTCCGGTCGGTGACCGCCCGCAACCGGATCATGATCGCGCCGATGTGCCAGTACAGTGCCCGGGACGGCATTGCCGGCGACTGGCATCTGGCGCATCTGGGCGGCTTCGCCAAGGGCGGTGCCGGGATCGTGTTCGCCGAGGCGACCGCCGTGGTCCCCGAAGGCCGCATCACCCCCTGGTGCCCCGGCCTGTGGACCGATGGTCAGGAAGCGGCCTTCGCGCGCATCACCGGCTTCATCGAGGCGCAGGGTGCGGTGCCGGCCATCCAGCTCGCCCATGCCGGACGCAAGGCGTCGACCGATGCGCCCTGGCGTGGCGGCACGCTGCTCAGGCCGGATCAGGGTGGCTGGCAGCCGGTGGGGCCCACGGATGCGGCGTTCTCGCCCGCCCATGCGGTGCCGCGGGCGCTGGACGAAGACGGCATCCGTCGTGTTGCCGATGCCTTCGCGGCCTCGGCTGCCCGTGCCCGCCGCGCCGGCTTCCGGATCGTCGAGGTGCATGGCGCCCATGGTTATCTGCTGCATTCCTTCCTCAGCCCGTTGTCGAACACCCGTGACGATGCCTTTGGCGGCGATGCCGAGCGGCGCATGGCGGCGCTGATGCTGGTGCTGGATGCCGTGCGGTCGGAATGGCCGGCGGATCTGCCGCTGTTCGTGCGGCTGTCGTGCAGCGATTGGGTCGAGGGTGGCCTTGATATTGCCGACAGCGTTGCGATTGCCGCGAGACTGAAGGCGCGGGGCGATGTCGACCTGATCGACTGCTCGTCGGGCGGCGGCGATCCGCGCCAGAAGTTGAAGGCCTATGCCGGCTATCAGGTGCCGTTCGCCGAGGCGATCCGCCGGGCGGCCGGCATCCCCACCGCCGCCGTCGGCCTGATCACCCAACCGGAACATGCCGAAGAGATCATCGCCAATGGCCGCGCCGATCTGGTGGCACTGGCGCGGGTGATGCTGGGCGATCCGCATTGGCCGCTGCGCGCCGCCAAGGCGCTGGGCGCCGATCTGCCCTGGCCGGACCAGTACGCGCGCGGCATCGTGCAGCTCTGACCGGGCGCCGCCGGCCGTATACCTCAACACCCTCCGGGTGGCGGCTTCAGGCGGCTCAGATAGTCGGCCAGCCGCTTGCCCGGCTCGTCGCGGAAGCGGGTGCCGGTGTCGGTCATCGTCCGGATACGATCGATGCGGAACACGCGGAAATCCCCGCGGAGTTCGCACCAGCCGGTCAGGGTCCAGACCGCGCCCCAATGCTGCAATTCCAGGGGCCGGATCTGGCGTCCCGACGGTCGGTCGGCCGCGTCGGCATAGGTCAGCGCCAGAACCCGGCGGCCGGCGATGGCCTCGCGCGCCACGCGCAGGCGGTCGCGATCGGCGGCCGAGACCCTGAATCCATAGGCGGCGACAGTGGCGGGCGGCAGTGACCCCGCGGTGCTGACGGCAGCCTTCAGCTTCACCTCCAACTCGCGTGCCGCCGCCGCAAGGCTTTCATCGGCATGGGCGCGGACCAGGGCGACGCCCCAGGTCAGTGCTTCAAGTTCCAGGGCCGACAGGGCCAGCGGCGGCAGAAAGAAGCCGTCGCGGAGCAGATAGCCGACCCCGCGTTCGCCATCGATCGGCACGCCCTGGCCCTGAAGATCGGCCAGATCGCGATAGATGGTGCGGGTCGAGACTTCCAGCATCTGGGCCAGTTGGTCGGCGGTGCGCAGCCGACCGCCCCTCAAGGCCTGAAGAATGGCGAAGAGGCGGTCGGCGCGGCGCATCAGGCGGCGTGGCGGATGTCGAGATGGGTCATGACCACGCTGCCGCCGTCGATCGCCGACAGGAACGGCTTGGCGCTGGGCTCTGCCATCAGCCCTTCGGCGGCGGCGTGGGCCTCGGACATGCTCCGCCATTCGATGCAGTCGATCCAGATGCCGGTATCGGCCTGACCGAGACGCCGGCGGATGAAGCCGGGCTGGCCTTCAAGCCAGCCATCCATGCGTGCCGCATCGGCCAGGAAGCCCGCCACATCAATGCCGGGGCGGGTGGTGAAGCGGACGATTTCGAGAACCGGATGGTCCATGATGCGTGTGCCTCGTTCTGGCGTTGTCGATGGCCCATGAATAGCCCATGCCTCCTGACAGCATTCTGTCAGGAGGCATGGGCCGCGTCCCGGTTGTTTCGTGCTGGCGCTTCGCGCTGGTCCGCTGTTATCCCAGCCGCGTGAAATCCGGCGCGCGGCGCTGGGCGAAGGCGGTGAAGGCCTCGGCCGCTTCGGGGGAGCGCAGACGCTCGGCGAAGACCCGGCTTTCGCTGTCCATCACCGCGCCGATCAGGGCTGCATTGCGCATCAGCGCCTTGGTCGCCTTCAGTGCGCCGATCGGCTGGCGGATGATGCGGGCGGCGGCGGCGCGGGCGGCGGGCAGCACCTCGGCGGCCGGCAGGGCCTTGTTGACCAGGTGGATCGATGCGGCATCCGTGCCGCTCAACACCTCGCCCAGCGCGAACATCTCATAGGCGCGGCGATGGCCGATCGCCAGCGGCAGCAGCAGGCTGGACGCGGCTTCCGGCACCAGCGCCAGGCTCACGAAGGGCACCGACAATCGGGCGTCATCGGCCACATAGACCAGATCGCAATGCAGCAGCATGGTGGTGCCGATGCCGACCGCGGCACCTTCGACCGCCGCGATCACCGGCTTCTGGAAACGGGCCAGAGCCTTCAACACCCGCACCACATGGCGCTCGGCGGGCACGTCGCCGCGCGCGACCTGCGCGAAGTCGCCCAGATCATTGCCGGCGGTGAAATCGCCGCCCTCGCCATGGATCAGCACGGCACGGATGCTGTCATCGGCTTCCGCTGCCTCCAGCGCGTCGGCGATGGCGCCGTACATGTCGTTGGTGATGGCGTTCTTCTTGGCCGGACGGGCGAAGATGATTTCGGTGATCCCGCCATCGGTCACCACCCGGACATCATCGGTGACGGTTCTGGTGGGGGCTGCTGCTGTGCCGGTCATGGGCGTGTGGTCTCCTGCTCTGGGTCCACGGGATCGGTTGCCACCGTGGCCAGCCATTGCGCGATCACCGCCAGTGCCTCGGCGGACAGCCCGGCAGCCATGCGGCGGTTGAGGTCGTTGGCGCGCCGGGCCGTGACGCGCCGCATCTCGTCGCCCTCGAAGGTCAGCATCAGGGTCACGGCGCGCCGGTCGGCCGGATCGGCCGACCGCGAGACCAGCCCCGCGGCTTCCAGCTTCTGAACCAGGGTCGAGGCCGAGGACTGGCTGAGATCCAGCACCTGGCCAAGCTCGGTCACCGATATCCGTCCGCGCTCCCCCAGCACGAACAGCGCCGCCGATTGCGATGGCGTCAATGACAGATCGGCCAGCCCGGCTTCGGCGATGGCCATCACCCGCCGGTTGGCGGCGGCGAGCAGATGGATCAGCCGTGGCGGCTTTGATGCGGGCATGGGCACTCCGGCGCTATACATCGACGTCGAAGTATATACATCGATGATGATGCATATCAAGCGTCATTCTGCAGATGGGGCCGATCAGCCGAAGGCGACCCGGTGGGACACGGGGAACCGGCCCAGAACATGGCCGACCGCTTCGGTCAGTGCCGGCCGCTGGACGTCTGGTACCGCGCTGCCATCGGCCCGGCGCAAGGTGACGACGGCGGCGGTGCCATGGCTGCCGTCCTGGCCGGTGACGACCGTCGCGGTCAGCCCGTGTTCATGCGCAAGGGTAGCCAGTTCCCCTGCATAGACCCGATCCGTGGCCATATAGCGCAGGGTCGGCTTGAAGATCTTGCCGATGGCGGTCACCGGCATCTCGTTCAGGATGATCACCTCGGCCGGCGCGGCCGGGCGCTCCGACACGCGCTCGCGTGCCCAGTCCTTCAGCGCGTCTGCGGTTACCGTGGCGCCGGGCTTCAGGGTCACATAGGCAATGGGGATTTCGCCCGCATAGGCGTCGGGGCGGCCGACCGCGCCGGCCAGCGCCACGGCGGGATGGGCATGCAGCACGTCTTCGATCGATTGCGGGTCGATGTTGTGGCCGCCGCGGATGATCAGATCCTTGGCGCGCCCGGCCAGGAAGATCCGGCCCTGGGCATCGATCCGCGCCAGATCACCGGTGGACACCCAGCCATCCGCCACGAACAGGCCCTTGTTGAACCGCTCCTGCTTATAGCCGCCGATCGCGTTCGGCCCCTTCAGGCACAGCACGCCGATTTCATCGACCGCCGCATCGCGAAGATAAGCGCCATCGCCATCGACGATCACCGCCTTCATGTCCTGATAGGGGAAGCGGATGCCGACCGACCCGGCAACGGGCTGGCCGAAGGCGGGGTTCACCGCCGAGGCGCAGGTGCCTTCGGTCAGGCCATAGCCTTCCAGGATGCGGATGCCGGTCAGCGCCTCGAAATTGCGGATCACCTCGACCGGCAGGGGGGCGGCGCCGACCACGGCGAAGCGCAGGCTCGACAGATCGGCGCCCGCCACCGGCACCTGCATCAGCGCCGTGCATACCGTCGGCACGGTCGAGAACATGGTCACCCGGAAGCGTTCCACCAACCGCCAGAAATTCTGGATCACCGCCGGATTGCGATAGCCGGCGGGGGAGGCCAGCACCACATGCGCGCCAGCCATGAACGGCGCCAGCCCGCTGACATGCACCGCGTTGACATGGAACAGCGGCAGCCCCGACAGCGTGCAATCGGCCGGCGACATGTCGACGAAGCGCGCCAGAACCCAGCCCATATAGACCTGATTGCGGTGCAGATGCCGGGCAAGCTTGGGCGTGCCGGTGGTGCCGCCGGTGTGAAAATAGGCGCAGACATCATCGGGCTGCGGCTCTGTCCACCCGACCGGCGCGTCATCGGGGCTGGATGCCAGCACCTCGGCGAAATCACGCACCTTGGGGTGGCGGGCCATGTCGACCGGCCCGCCGCCCACTTTCAGCACGGTCGTGATCGCGGGCAGCCGTTCCGCCGTCGCCAGCGCCTTTTCCCACAGATCGCTGCCGGCCATCGGCCCCGGGGCCACGATCAGCCGCGCATCGGCCGCCTCCGCGATCTCGGCGATCTGGTCGATGCCGAGCAGGGGGTTGATCGGGGCGGCGATGCCGACTGCTTCGGCGCCCCAGATCGCCAGATGGGTCTCAGGCAGATTGGGCATCAGCAGCGCCACACCGTCGCGGCGGCCCAGGCCCAGCGATGCAAGGCCGTTGGCGGTGCGGGTCACGGCCTTGAAGAACGCCTGATAGCCCAGGGTGCGGGGGAACTCGTCCGCGGTTCCGCCTGCGATCAGCGACAGGGCCGGCGCATCGCCATAGGCATCCGCCGCCCAGCGCAGGACGTCATAGGTGCTGGTGAAGGCGATGCGCTCCGACAACGGCATTTCGCGCTCGATCCGCTCGACATCGCCGATGCCGGTGATGTGGAAGCGGGGGCCCATCGGATGGCGGGTGCGCATGGACATGGCGGCTGTTTCCTCACAAGCAGGCTTGATTGTGCAGCGGATGATGCCTCTCCGGGCCGGGTGGGTCGAGACAAACAGTGCGGCATGTATCGATCCGTCGCGCTTGCCCCGCCGCGACTTCGCGGCCATCCTGCGCCAGAGGGGACAGGTGGGACGATGCGCCGGATCTGTCTCATGATGCAGGACGAAGGATGCCGCGATTGACCGCCAGCACCAGCGCGACCGGGCAGGGCAGCCGGCGCGCCCGCAGCACCGAGGCCAAGGCCGCGCGGTTCGAGAGCATTCTCGATGCCGCCTGTGCCTTATATGAAACGGCACCGACCGTCGAGGCGGTCGGTATCGAGGACGTGGCCCGCGCGGCGGGCGTCGCCAAGGGCACGGTCTATCTGTATGCGCCGTCCAAGGAAGCCCTGTTCCTGGCGCTGTATGATCGCACCAATCGTCGCTGGTTCGATCGCATCGACGCACGGTTCGCAGCCAAGCCCGCGGCCGATCCGGCGGTGGCGGGCTATCAGGCCGATGCCGCGCGGGCGGCCTCAGCGGCCATTGTCGGGGCGTGTATGGATGTGCCGCTGATGGCCCGGCTGAACGCGGCGCTGCACGGGTCGCTCGAACCCAGGCTCGACCCTGAGGCGCTCTATGCCAGCAAACGCGGCATGCTCGACCGGCTCGACAGCTTCACCCGCGCGCTGGCACGGGTGCTTGGGGTGTCGGCCCGGGATGCGGGGTCTGTGATGCCCGGTATCTTCGCCTGCCTGATCGGCTGCCACCATCTGGCAAGCCCGCCGCCGCATCTGGCGGCGCTGTATGACCGCGACGACATGGCGCCATTCCGGTTCGATTTCGCGCGCCTGCTGGGCACCAGCCTGCGCGACCTGTTTCTAGCAGCCTGTCGGAGTTGACCCCAAGGGTCTGGTTCGATCCGGTTTAGGGGCGTGCGGTGCTTTGATTGTGCGGTGATTT